>CAZOIN010000062.1:0-18221 GCA_964579985.1 uncultured Candidatus Saccharibacteria bacterium | reverse complement strand
ACCGCGGAGGCTACCAGAAAATAGGCGCCTAAGTGAACGAGCATGATGAATCCCTCCATGCGCTCGAAGTTGCTCCAAAAGGCCTTGAACGGATTCTCTGCGGTGATATCAGCCAAAAGTACGATGGCAAGAAACGCTCCGACTCCCCAGAGAAGCAGCGATCGTTTCGGCCGAAATTCAGGCCGCCGTAAGGCGAGCAGAACGTAGCAGGCGAAAATAATCTCTACGATGATCCGAAAGGTAAAACCCTTGCCGGTGATGAACGGAAAAAAAAGAGACGAAGCGACGATGAGCGGCACGAACGGCACGAGAAAGACCCCGATACGTGTTATCCATAACAACGTTTTATCAAGCATGGATGAAGTCATACCGGAGTATCATAGCATACTGAATTTCAGATGCCAGTAGAGCTTAGGTTTACGGACACCGATTCCGCCAACTGGCGGATACGAATATACGGATCCCGCATCCGTATATCTGTACTCATTTGTACTCTGTAAACCTAGGCTTTTTGTTGACATGGTACTTTCAAAACGTATAGTATATACGAATGAAAAAAGTCCTGTTGACTATACTTTACCGGACAGAATGGCCCCTATCTTGATTCTTGATGAAAAAAAACTCAAAAATCTATATTGCCGGCCACAAAGGACTTGTAGGTTCCGCTCTTGTCCGTGCGCTTGAGGTACAGGGTTTTTCCAATTTGGTGCGAAAGACACGTAACGAACTCGATCTTCTCAAACAAACGCAGGTTACTAGTTTTTTCAAAAAGGAGAAACCTGAATACGTATTCCTCGCCGCCGCCAAAGTCGGCGGGATCCTCGCCAATAAGACTTACCCCGCCGAGTTCATCTATGAAAACCTCACGGTGCAAACGAACGTGATCGACGCCGCGCATCAGAGTGGGGTAAAAAAACTCTTGTTCCTCGGGAGCTCCTGTATCTACCCGCGCATGGCAGTACAACCCATGAAAGAGGGGTACCTTTTCTCCGGCACGCTGGAACCGACGAACCGTGCATATGCTACTGCCAAGATTGCCGGTATTGTCACCTGCCAGGCATACGCTGAAGAATATGGGGCAAACTTTATCTCCGTCATGCCGACCAACCTCTACGGGCAAAACGACAATTTTGACCTCAATCAATCGCACGTACTTCCTGCGCTTATCAGAAAATTCCACGATGCGAAGCGTGACAGCAAACGAGAAGTAATGCTCTGGGGCACGGGAGCCCCGCTTCGGGAATTTCTACACGTTGACGATCTCGCGGATGCCTGCCTGTTTCTTATGAAGAAGTATGATCGGCCGGATATCATCAATGTGGGAACCGGTGAAGATATTTCGATCAAGGCGCTTGCCGAACTAGTAAAAAAGATCACGGCTTTCAAAGGAAAGATCGCCTGGGACCCATTAAAGCCGGACGGTACGCCTCGAAAGCTCCTCGATGTAAGCCTACTCCACGCGCTTGGCTGGAAACACAAGATATCACTTAGCGATGGAATCAAACGCACCTATGAATGGTATACTACCAACCACACAGGTGACCGTAAGCCTTAGTCTTTTATGCGCGTCCAACTTTCCGATATACGATTAAGCGTCATTGTGACAGTCTATTCCGAGACATTTTCAGTACGGGAAACGGTCGAACGCCTTCTTGCCTCTAACCGCGGGTATATCCTTGAAATACTCCTTGTGGTCGCGCCAAAATCTTCTGAAGAATCCTTTACCGTGTGTCGAGATCTTGAGAAAAAATATCAACGTCTTAAGGTGTATACGCAGGAAAGAACCCCGGGCGTCGGATGGGCATACCGCGAAGGAATGGCTCTCGCAAAGGGGAATTATATAGCGCTTATGTCGGGCGACCTTGAGACCGAGCCGGAAGCGGTTGACCGAATGGTCCGGAAGATCGAAGAGACGGGTTGCGACTGTGTCATCGCAAGTCGCTGGCTACAAGGCGGTGGATTTGTGAATTACGATAAAAAAAAGCTTGTATTAAACTGGATGTTCCAGAAATTGTTTCGTATGCTCTATGGCACGAAGCTTACGGACCTCACCTATGGCTTCAAAATCCTTAAGCAGGAGGTCGCGCAGAGCATTACGTGGGAAGGTACGCTTCATGAAATCTTCATTGAGACAACCGTCAAACCTCTCCGAGCGGGATTTGTCTTCGCGGAAGTGCCATCGGTCTGGATTGGACGCAAGGAAGGTGAGAGTAAAAATACATTTTGGAGAAATTTCCGATATATACGCCTTGCCATAACCACTTTATTATTTTTTAAACACTAGCATGAAAGTACTGGTACTAGGAAGTACGGGAATGATTGGAACGGAATTTACGCTCCAATCCCGTGCTAAGGGATTTGAAACGATGGGTGTCGCACGAAGTAGCGCCGCGGGAAGACGTGCCGGAGTTCCCGACCCACACCTCATTTTTTGCGATATTCTTGACCCTGACGCTATTGCGGACGTTATAAAGGAAGTGAAGCCCGACCTCATCGCTCATTTTGCCGCGCAAGCTTTCAATGGCCTGTCATGGCAGATGGAGACGCTTACGCACGACACCAACTACCTTGGCACCCTTAATGTGCTCAAGGCCTACCGAGCGGAGGCGCCGAAGGCGAAGCTTCTGCTTGCGTGCAGTAGCGCCGAATATGGTATTGTCCCGAAAGATGAGCAACCACTCAAAGAACATCGACTACTGCGTCCGCTCACACCCTACGGCGTGAGTAAAGTCGGCGTTGAGGCACTCGGCTATCAGTATTTCATCAACTACAAACTTCCCATCTTCCTTCCCCGCCTCTTTATCCATCTTGGCACTGGGCATCCGCCTGCAACCATGATCCAGAACTTCGCGCGACAGATCGCACTTATCAAGAAGGATATCGCGCCCCCCGTCATTCATGTGGGGAGACTTGACACCGCGCGCGACTTCATAGACGTACGAGATGGAGTTCGCGCCCTGTTCCTCCTTCTTGAGAAAGGACAGGCGGGCGAACCCGTGAATATTTGCACCGGCACCGCCTATTCCGGAAGGCAGGTACTCGACATACTTCTCAAGATTTCCGGTGTCCACGTCGAGATTATTGAGGACAAACGCCTACTTCGCCCCTCGGACGAGACCCTGTTACTCGGTGACAACACGATTATAAAGGCTCTGGGGTGGAAGCAGGAGTTCTCGTTTGAGGAAACTCTGCGTGCAGTGTATGTCGATTGGCTTAGCCGCATATAACTGTCGTCTATTCATGTCTAAACCCTACCATATCGTTTTTACAACCATCTTTCATCCAAAGGTCTTGGAGGCGCTCCATGCGAATATCGAAAGACATGGACACCTTTCGGAAACCAAAATCTGGGTTGTCGGCGACCGAAAGACGCCCGATTCCGCTCGCCTACTCGCGAAGGAAATCAGTGAGAAAGGTCTCGAAACGGTATACATGGATATTTCCTTCCAGAATACGTGGGGGAAACGATACCCCGATTTCTATAAGAGGATTCCCTATGACAATGAAACGCGGCGAAATTTAGGATACCTCTCCGCTCTCGAAGATGGATGCGAAGTGCTTATCTCGATTGACGATGACAACTTCCCCACCGACGATGATTTTATAGGAGGACACGCGTGCACCGGTAGCACGTTCGAAGGAGATCTTATCCGGGAACCAGTCGGTTTTCATAATGTGTGTGAATATCTCACATTCACACCCCCGCGGGATATCTTCCCAAGAGGATACCCATTCTCTTTGCGTGGCGGACATAACAACGAAGAGACGGCACCGGCAAAAAAGGGAGCGCGGATCGGTGTGACGACGGGGCTTTGGCTCGATGATCCTGATATCGACGCCACCACTTGGCTGAATGGAAAAGTGCAATCGGTTGCGTATACCGGCAAGAAAACACAGGTGCTTGACCAACAGACATGGACACCGATTAACACGCAAAATACCAGCGTCGTACGCGAGCTTATCCCAGCGTACCTCTGCATACCGATGGGCTGGCCGGTCCCTGGGGGGGAAATAGAACGCTATGGAGACATTTGGGGTGGATATTTCCTCCAAGCACTTATACAGGGAACAAAGTATCATGTGGCGTTTGGCAAACCGATTGTCGAACATCGAAGAAATCCGCATAGCTATATTGACGACCTTCGCCACGAGTTCTGGGGACTTCTTCTTACCGATTGGCTTCTCACGACCCTCAAAGAAAAGTTCAAGCCGAAGAGACAGGATGTTCTCGGGCGCGTACAGGAACTTGCGCACTTTCTTGGCGAAGAAAGCGTGCATGATTTACCCGCCTGGTGCCCGTCGGAAATGAAGCAGTTTCTTATGTACACGGGCGAGAACATGAGCTACTGGGGAAACGCGTGCGAAATCGCTACCAAAAAAATTGGCGCCCGTGCGATGGCGCCAAAAAAGACTTGAAGACCTGCGTATCTACTTTTCTCTTACCTAATAGTTCCCTTTGCCTTTGTAGGTGCCTTTTCGTCGCTTCAGCACCTCCTTTTTCGTCAACCACTGTCTTGATATGGGCCTGTGATTTCGTAAAAGCCGTCGATATCTTTTCTAACTCTCTAAGGCGATTCGGATTATCTCGGTAACGATGGCGCAAAAGAGTTTCCGCGGAAACGAGGTAGGTTTCTAGAGACGAAAACTCCGTGTGTTCCCTTTTCAGCTTGTCAAGCAACGCCTCGGCGCGCTCGATTCGTAACTCAAGCAAGACGAATCCGATACTTTTGTAGCTACGCTCCACGCACATCTTGAGATGTTCTTCCAATTCACCAGCAGTGTTCTTCGCCATTCCGAGAGTTACAACATTCTCCGGTTGCTGTTTCGCCCTTCGCGTAAAAGCTTCAAGCATGACCGTACCCTCATTGATATCAGATGAAGTATGCTCAAGGTAGAGTGGTCGGCCCGGCACCACCGAAACCGCCTTAGGAGGAGTACCTCTCTCAATGAGAACATCATACATCTCGGCGGCGGCAAGCGCGACGGCATTCCCTCCTCCGACATAAGCGGAATCGTCATCCGGACTCAATCCTCTTTCGCGAACACCGGTACGTCTTTTATTCTCATCCAGCTTTTGGATGAGGCGAGTCGGGACAAAGCCCCGTGTTGCATCTTCCTCAATGCTGTGTCCAATGATTGCCAATACGTCCACCTCTGGAATTTCCTTAATGGCTTCGTTGCTCGTATTACGCGATTTTGGTGATTCTATTGTCATAGTTTTTCCTTAATGTGCAGTTGTTATACCAACCAGACTATAGCACACGCGCGAAAAATCCCTTCAATTAAACATCTTCAGGTATCTTCCCTTCCTTCTTCAGTTTTTCGTACAGGTCGCTCCGCACATAGAGAAACTGGTGGTACTCAAATGGAATCGAGGGGTCCGAAAGATATTTCTTAACCAACGTGTAGTTCTTAAAGCGAGGATCGAGGGAGATATTCAAGGTACCCTCATCAGAGGTAAGCTTTTCGGCATTATTGCTCGTGAACACCATAACACCGGGATTCTTCGCGAAGGCGTAATCGACTATCTCCTTTGGGGAAAGATCCTTGCGCGTCAGAAATTCGTCACTAAGCGCTCCAAAATCTATGGTCGGAAGCCTCGAAAAATACGGCGCACCTCCGGCGTCCAAATAGACGAGGAGCCATTCAGAGGGGGGTATATGCTCTCGAAGCCATACCCCTATGACATTATGCGCTCGCTCGTGGATCATTTTTTGCTCCCGCACAAACACGAATTCCTCTCGAAGCTTCAGGACATTGAACCACACCTGATACGCACACAAAAGTAGGAGAACAAGGACCACTCCCTTAAAACGGATAGGATTCTCCTTCTTCGTCGGGAGGAAAGTCTCTAGTCCTATATGGAGAAAGAGAGCGAGTCCGAAGAACAGCAACGGAAGAAAGGGTACATAGAATCGACCGGAGTAATTAGTAAGCAGGTGCGAGGTGGTTACCATAAGCAACAGGACGAGCGCAAAGCCAAAGAGACAAAGCAGGAGCACCCAGAGCGTGCGGCGGGTAGAAAGGATTCGTTGCTTCCACTCCGCCCACAATACATCGGTCTCAAGTGAAAGAAGGAAAATAACCATGAGAACCGGTACAGCAAAAAAGCGGCGAACAAAGCGAAGAAGGTCTGCTACATTACCGATATAGAAACCGCTTGCGCCCTTGACGTAGAATGTATTGGGGAGAAGCAAGCCGTAATACTGTACGCGCCACATGAAGTAGATCGCCCCCGGAAGCAGATACCAGATAATGCCATTCCAGAAAAAGCTTTTCCATTGTTCCTTATGATATCGCCTCACCGAGTAGGTTGCAGATACGATAAGCGCGAGCGAAAAAGCCACCCCTTCCGGCCGTGTCAGGCTCACAAAAAGAAGCGAGAGGAAGAATGCGATACTGTGCCCCTGCGAGAACGGCCGATCTGTCCCATACAGGTTCACGATCAGCGCATACAAAGCAAGTAACATCGCCGAGGAAAAGAGCATGGTATCAAGACCGCTCGTCGAGTGCGTGAAAAGGGGTGCGAGCGTGCTGTACAAGACGACCGTGAATCCCTGTACGATCGGTTCAATCGAAATCCGCCTAAGGATAAGATAGAGGAGCAACCAGCCGATAAAGAACGAGGCGATGCCTACGAGTCTTGCCCCGAATACAAGCGGTACGCCGAGCGTATGTAGTGAAGCGAGGATCACCGGAAGCGCAACGCCGGTATACCCTTCAATGGGGTCTTCGCCAACATTCCACGTAAGCTCCCCCGCGACCGAAAGGTTTTCGGCGTACCGAAGTGTGATGAGAGCGTCATCCACCGTCCAACTCGGAAAAATACTGAACACAAAAACAGCGTACACCAAGCTCGCCACCATCATGCACGTTGATAAGATTCTAGAGTTCATTCCAGTTAGGTATCGTAACAAAATAAGATGAGTAAGTTATTTTGTTACGATGCCTTAAGCGCCGTTTCAATAGCTGCCACATGATTCGCGATACTCTGCTCTACGCTTACCTTCGAGACATCCATACAGTACTGCTCGCGGAATCCGTTCATGGCTATCTTACCAAATACATAGAGATAGTCGATAATCTCCTGTTTCCCAACCGAAAGACCCGCCTCTACTTTCTGAAGAGCGGCTTTGCAGGTAGCACTGTCACTGATTTTGAAAACGCCCGGGCAATCACGGTACCACGCATAGCCGAAGGTAAGCGAGGGCTTGCCGCGAAGGAGCGCTTCCCAACCCGCGGTGCCATTCACCGAAGCGACGCATCTTCCCTTCTCTATCAAGAGTGAGCTTTCTGTTTCCATAGGAACGAGGCGAACATGCGGGAGCAAGGCGATAGCACGATAGAACCCCCGATAGCGATAGCTGAAATAATCGAGCCCCCGCGGCTTCCACTGAAGTGGGTGTTCTTTCACATACAGTTCGAAACCCTGCGGAAGCGATGCGGCTAGTGTCTCAATCATGAGCAGCTGATCAACGAAGATGCCTCCTAAGGGACTCGTGGTGGCTTCCGGCTGATATTGGAGCGGAACATAGACGAAGGGTTTTTCAAAATCGGGTTTTTGCTCGATGCCCTCGTATTCGGTCTTCTGATTCGCGTGAAGTCTCCTCGGAAAATAGGTGATCAACTTTCCGAATACAGACAGGTCTTTGTGTATGGTGAGCGTCGTCCAAAATGATCGGAGCTTCACTTTAAACACAGAGAGGCCGGAAAAACGCCCAAGGAGATCCACAATGTCTTTCGGACGTGCACGTGCACTCTCTCCAATCTGGCCCTCATAATACGCACGGACATCAAGGGGAAGGTCCGAAAGCGCGTACTTTTTACCCTGAACCAAAAGAAGCTCTTGTTTAAGCATCATGCTTCCCTTTGCCATATCTCCTATAAGAAGCGACCGGTCATTCACGCGCGTCAGTTCGAAAAGCAGTACTTTGATGCCGCGCCCTTTCGCGAGCGAGTAGAGCACGAAGTCATACACCGTGTGCGGCACATTGGGGAAAATGAGCGCGTCAGGCCTGTACCGGTCAAGGACCCCGTTCCAGTAACGCAGGTACTCATAGTACAGATGCTTCCTCTCATTCACCTGCATCGTCTCAAAAAGCTTACTCATCATGGTAAGCGTTTCCGACTCCGCCGAGGAGAGCGAGGCGATGAGTGCCTCTCCTAGAGGCGGGAACGACGCAGTATCGACCCCCGGAGCCGGACGCGCGAAGAGTGCGTCAAAATGGTCGTGGAAAATCGTTCCTTGAAATTCCGCAGGACTCACGTCTTTTAGGTTCGGCCCGCTCCAGTAGACGATCGTATGTCCGCGGTCTTTAAGCTCGCGCACGATGTCTATCATGCCGAATTTTTTGCCGGTCCATTCTAGAAAAAAGAGACGCATGATTATGTTCTTAAATTGTAGACTCTGAAGAAGTACGAGTCCTTGTCCAAGAGGAGCTCATCAGGAGTTCCCTCTTCGACGATGCAGCCGTTACCCAGCACCATAAGGGTATCCACTGCCTTGACCGTAGACAGGCGGTGTGCGATGACGAGGACAGTGACTTTTCCTCGCAGCTCCTCGATCGCTTGCTGGATAAGCAGTTCGGATTCTGCATCGAGAGCGCTTGTCGCTTCGTCCAGAATGAGTATTTGGGGACGACGTGCCAGCACCCGCGCGAGGATAATCCGTTGCCTCTGCCCGCCGGAAAGGAGGATGCCCCGCTCGCCGACGACGGTCTGCCATTTCTCCGGAAGCGACTCTATGAAATCGTGAATATTCGCCATCTTCGCCGCTTCTTTAAGGTCAGTGTCAGTGATCGCGTCATAATAGAACCTGATGTTGTTCTCTATTGTGTCATTGAGGAGAAATATTTCCTGGGAGACATATCCGATGTTTCTTCGCCAGTCCTGTAGGCGCACCGAAGCGATGTCTGCATCATCGAGGAGGATGTGCCCCTCTTTTGGACCATACAAACGCAAAATGAGATCCACGAGGGTCGTCTTGCCGGCACCCGAAGGACCGATAAGCCCGACAACACCTCCTTTCGGGAGCGTGAAGCTCACTTTCCGGAGTACGGGTATGCCGTCACGATAGGAAAAATCGACATTATCGAATCGAAGAGTCTTCGTGAACTGAAAGCCGACTTCGCCTAAGTCCTGTTCGCGCTCACGCCCGGCCTCTTCTTCATACAGAAGTACCGCTTCCAAAAACGGAATGGAGGAGATAACGGAATGGAGGTCAGACTGGATGGTCTGACCTTGCGAAAAGATCTTATGTATCGCATACACGATCACCGCGAAGGAACCCAGGTTCACGCTTTCCTGCACCGACATGAAGTAGAGGAAGACGCCCAATATGAACACGACGCTCAAAGGTTCCAGCAAGACATTCGTAGTCGTGCGAACGATGGTTACGTGGATATTCAGCCAGTTGATTCTGCGAAAGAACCCTTCGGCCTTTTCGATGATCCTTTGCTCGGCTCGCATAGATTTGACCGTTTTGAGCCCGAGCACGCTCTCGTTCACAAAATGACCGAAATGCTTGCCGATCTTGCTCATCTCTTGGGAAAGCTGCGCATTCTTCCGGAAGAAAGGCTTGAAGAAGAACATGACCAGTGTGCCGGTTAAAAGCGCGAGTAAGGTAGCGATTGCGGATATCTGGAGAGCGAGTGCGATGTAAACCACGAGATTCGCGATGACGATGATCGCTCCGCCAAAATAGAAAAGTGGCGCGGAGCTCTTCGAGACATAGGTGGTGAGCAATTGATCCAGGTGTCCGAGCTTGTGTTTCGAGAGGTACGACCAATCGGCTCTGAAGGTCCCGGTAAAGAGGCGTTTTCTCATCTGTTCTTCGAAGGAGAGCACCGTACTCGTAGCGATATAATTGATGTAAAAGAGAAGCGCCCCCTTGATAACAAAGAGTGTGATGATGAATGCGACGAGGTAGGGAAGCGTGAACGGGATATGGAGAAACGAGAAAATCGTTTCCACGAGACGTGATATGGCATCGGTGCCGGGAACCCCTCCTTGTACGAAAGAAAATAACGGTATGATCGCGCCGATGCCGACGCCTCCCAAGATACCACTAAAGAAACTCAAAAAAACAAGAGCGGCAATCTCTTTCTTTTGAAAGCCGAATGCTCTTTTGAATAACGAGGTGATACGTCGAATCTGTTCGAGGGTGATCATAGATGAAGATTGCGCGGGAGGCGGTACGTACGATACAGGCGAAGCCATTCCGCAAAGCCCATAATCCGCTTCTTTCTCCGATAGGAAAGATGTCGGTACTCACGGTGTCGGTCGTATTTAAACCAGTACCAGTCGACACTGCTGGGGTCCGTGACCACGACGCGCTCTGCCTGCGCACGAAGTGAATCTTCCTCGGTGTCCGCAAGGACCCATCCAGCTTGTTTCAAAAACTCTGAAAAGAAATACTGTTCAGGTACGAACGGTACATTCGTATCCTTGAATTGGAGCGTGCGCGTCTCTTTGGGTAGCAGGGGTGCATTGAAATAGACGAGGACATCTTCAGTGTACCCGAACACAAGCATATCGGAAAAGAAGTAGCGTTTGAAAATGGAACTGTGTGTACTGATAAGCCGCCCTTTTTGTCGGGAGGTGAGTGCAGGAAGTGGAAAGGTCAAGAGGAGATCGGTAAAGTAGGCCAGAGTCCCCCTCTCATAGAGCCGTGCTTCAGTCCTTGTTTTAACCGCATATCGCTTTTTGAGCGCTTGTGCCCGTGTAAGTCCAGCCACGGCCGAAGTGATTTGCATGTTGATGTTACGCGGTCCTTGATCTTTCGGCTTTTCGGAAAGAACTACCTCGACACCGCTCTGCCGTATTCGCTCCAAGAGCTTCTCATTCTCCCCTTTCCACGTAGAAAGAATGAGTGTCGCCTTCGGATAATAGTGTTTGTATAACCCGAACGTCTCGTAGGTGAAATCATATTTCGATATGATCGGGCCCTGCATCACGATCGCATACTCCGAATAGTCAAAGGCCGGAGCATCGTCTATCTGAATACCGTTCCGGTATATCGGGCGGGTATGCAGAGTAACGAAACGTCCGATAAGCGGTTCCACTGCGGCGAGGAAAAAGCTCCCGATCTTATATCGGTACTCTTTCAGCTTATCCTTGGTTTCAGGCGAAAGAGAATGTTTCGCTTTTAAAATGAGGGAAGAAACGTAGTGCGACATAGTTATCATCAGAATTTAGACTCGTGGCATCAGCGACCGCATCGCATCGGGATAATCGGTGCAGACGGCATCGGGCGAGAGTGCGATGATTTCTTTGAACCTCTCGAACAGTCGCTCCTTGGTTGCGGCATCCTCATGTGCTTCTCCGCCAAGAAGCTCTGGAGAGGTTCGGTGGAGCTCGGGAGTAACCAGTGCGATGGAGAGATTCACTCTGCGCAATCGCTCGAAGGTAGTCGCATTGTACAATGATTTTCGGGTCCCGTTTCGGTCCCGCCTGTCCCATTCGTCGAGCCATACCCAGTCAAATAAAGAACACTCCTCTATAACCGTCTCAAGGGGTAGTAATGTTTTACCCACCGCATCACCATAGCGCAAGATATCGTAAGGGTGAGCCACGGACGGAGCAAGGTGTAATCGCGGATTTTTCGCCTTGAGGAATCTGGCAGATTCTATGTTGAGATCAAAGAGCACATACCGATCGGGGTTTGCCTTCGCCAGCGCGTCACTAAGCAGAGCGAGAGTCTGTTTTTCCTGTAGAGCGGCTTTAACATGCAGAGCGTGTATGGAACGGCTGTGTGACGCGCCATCGATGAGAGCAAGCATCTCTTGAAGTGAGATGAAGTGGCATCCGTTCAGATCCATTGACAGGAGCTCTTTGAGCGGAACCTCACTCACGGCTCTCCTGTCGAGCCCATTCGTCATACGGGAAAGGTCCTTATCATGCATCACAATAAGACCTCTATCTTTGGTGAGACGGACATCAAACTCAAGTCCGAAGCCGCGCTGTATCTCATCGGTGAACGCTTCCTTGGTGCTCTCCTTGAAAGAGCCCTTTCGATCGGGATCGAGACCTCGATGTGTGATAATGCCTATCTCATTCATTTCGGGTACTCAGACGCGAACGACTCCCCGTTCAAGCTCCGCAAGAAAACGGGTAAGGTCTTCAGGTGTTCCGAGGCCATGCATGTCCTCCGCCGCGATCGGAAACGTATAGACTCTCTTCCCCGAGAGTATGAGCTCGTTATACACGGGACACACATAGAATTCATTGTTGTAGCGGATATTTTTTAAAATCATTGCCTGCGCCGCCTGCACAAAGTTCGACCCCCTTTTGAAGTAATACACGCCGACGGTAGCGTGCTTGGAAATCACTTTTTTCTCCGCTACCTCGATAACCCGTCCCGAGGAATCGGTGCGGGCGTAACTCCACTTTGGGTGACTTGCCTCAAAGGTCATGATGAGACCGTCTTTTTCGGCCCGACGTGCTTCTTTTATGAAATCATCTATCCCATTTTTTATAAACTGGTCGGAGTTCGCGATAATGAGTTCGTCATTCGTGTTGATGTATGCAATCGCGGCAAGCACGGTGCACACCGCTCCTTCGGTTTGTCCGTTTAGTTGGACGACTTCAAACTTATTGTCCGTGGCGTTCTTAAAGATGTTATAGAGGTCAAACTTCTCATAGTGCTCCCGCTGGCAGATGAAAACAAACCTATGGTCGCAGGAAGGCTTGAGGTTGCCGGTAACCACCTCAATCATGGTTTTGCCTTTTACGTCTATAAGAGGTTTGGGGAAAGCATAACCGGCTTCCTTAAAACGTGAACCCTTGCCAGCTAGGGGCACGACAATATTAATTCTTTTTCCCATGGTAATAATGTATCACACATATAATAAAGGGGTACTAACCGCGGAGCAGACTGGCCCACAAGTGGTGCCCGGCATCGCCTCGCTCTTTCCCGCGACTTAAGTTTTGGGGTAGTAAACCCTTTGTTTCGTCTTCCCTGCCTACCGGCAGGCAGGGCTCGGACGCCGGGCAAACGAAGACGTTTGCGCGGCGCTCCTCGCTAGCCGAAATAAGTCCGAAAAAACCAGACTACAAGATATTTTCAAATAACGCGAGATTCACATCTTCTGTCCCACGCACTTCAATCACCCGACCGCCACTTGCTTTGGCGGAAGCGATGCCGTGTTCCGCATCTTCGACGATGAGACAGTCACGTGGCAGGAGCCCCAGTTTCTTGAAAGTGTACTGATACATTTCAGGGTGCGGTTTGGGGTGAGTGATTTCATCATTTCCCACGATGATGTCAAATAATTTAAAAAGAGCGGCGGATTTGAGCATCAAATGTAGGGTTTCTTTGACAGAATTAGAACAACAGCCAAGAATATATCCTCTGCGTTTCAACTCGCCAAGAAGAATGATCTTTGAATAATCCGGCACGCAATACTTCCCGATTATTTCTTTGGTGTATTGCTGCTTAACATCGTTCAGAAATTCCTTCAATCCTTTGGGAACACGGCCTTGCCGTTCCAGTTCTTCAATCTTCTTGCGGGTCGGCAAGCCGTTGAAAAACTGAAAATGCTCATCCCGCCCAATTTGAGCGCCGAAAAGAGAGAGTGCCTTATTGAGCGCCTCATAATGCCCATCAGGCATATTGACGAGCACCCCATCCAGATCAAAAAGAATGGCCTTGTATTTCATACCGTTCATTATACGCGCTCAATCGTGATGCGCATCGGCCTCTTCAACGAGTCCGCGGATCTCATCTTCCGGAAGCTTCTCGGCGAACTCCGAGCAAAATGTCTTGTCTCCCGCCTCGATTGGCTTCGCCGGATAGTAGGCTTTGTATTTGCTCATCACAATCTTCTGTCGAGGCATCAGAATATATATATCCTTGGTTTCAAGAACCGACGGAACCTCGTGATCAGCCAACAGCTTTTCGTGCATCTTTTCTCCGTCGCGCTTACCGATCACCCGTATTCGTATATCCGAAGGATTCTTTCCGAAAAGCGGAGCGTAATGCGCTATCGAAGCTTGCGCCAGATCCTGTAGACGAACGGCCGGCATCTTTAACACAAATATCTCCTGCCCCTGCATCATGCGGGTCGCTCGAAGCACAAGGTCGACTGCCTGCGGTATTGACATGACGAACCGCGTCATATCGGGGTCGGTAACCGTAACCGTTCCATTCATACGTATCTGTTTCTTGAAAAGCGGTAAAATGCTGCCACGGCTCCCCAAGACATTACCAAAACGCACACAGGCGAATTTGGTCTTTTTATTTCCTTTGTAATAATACGTCGCCAAAAAAAGTTTTTCAGCCATGAGTTTGGAAACTCCCAAAATCCCCTCGGGTTCGGTGACCTTGTCGGTTGAAATGCCAATCACTTTTTTAACGCCAAGCTCCCGTGCCACCTCAATTACATTCTGCGTGCCGATGATATTTGTCTTCACGGCCTCGAACGGATTGTATTCGCAAAGCGCGACCTGCTTCAGTGCCGCCGCGTGAAAGACAATATCCACTCCTTCCATGGCGAGCTTGAGGCGCTCTTTGTCCCGAATGTCCCCCACGATAAAGCGTACACGCTTTTCGTCGGAGCCGATTTCATGCATCAACTGGTAGTGGCGGTCTTCATGCCTCGCCAAGATGCGGACGGTTTTGGGGCCGTGTTTTAAAAGCTGACGCACGATCTCGGAGCCTATAGAGCCCGTACCGCCGGTAACCAAAATAGTTTTCCCCTTGAATTCATTCGTCATGTTATTTTCCCGCTATCCGTCGCAATTCGGCAACTGTCTTACGAACGATATCTCTGACATCCAACTCGGTAAGTCCTATATAGAATGGCAGCGCAAGCGTACTAGAGCTAACCGCCTCGGAGACGGGAAAGTTACCCTCCGTAAAACCAAAAGTCTCCCGATAAAAACGCAAAAGATGGATGGAGGGAAGATATGGCTTGGTATGGATGCCCTTCTTTTCAAGCCGCTCCACAAGAGGGTCGCGCAAGCGGGCTTCCTTCACGCGTATCACGTAGACGAACCACGTATGTGTATTACCGAGAAGTACCTCGGGTACATCCAGAATGTCCGCGTGACCTTTGAGATGTTTAAAATACAGTGCGGCTATTCTTTGTCTCTCCCCAAGGAGAACACCGATGCGCTCAATTTGAGCGAGTCCGACAGCGCAGGAGAGCTCATCCAGGCGGTAATTATACCCCAGTCGTTCATGGTCGAGCCACGTTGATGAATTCGACCGCCCTTGGTTACGTAAGCTCTTAACGAGTTCGAACACTCTTTTCGAGTTGGTCGTCACCATACCCCCCTCTCCGGTAGTGATCTGCTTGTTCGGGTAAAACGCGAAGACCGCCGACTCCCCGAAGGTACCAACGTGCTTTCCGCGATAGGTGGCGCCGACACTCTCGCACGCGTCTTCAATAACCTTCAGTTTATGTTTTTTTGCGATGCGCATAATCGGACCCATATCCGCGCTCTGACCGAAAATATGCACCACGAGTATCGCTTTAGTTTTTGGGGTTATCGCCTTTTCGATATGCTTCGGGTTCATATTGAAGGCCTTCGCTTCGACATCGACAAAGATCGGAGTGGCACCGACATACAAAATCGCGTTCGCGGACGCGACAAAAGAGAACGGGGTCGTGATCACCTCATCTCCTTTCCCTACGCCCGCGGCAATAAGAGCGAGGTGAAGCCCTGCCGTGCCTGAAGAAACCGCGGCGGCATATTTTACCTTCAGTGCTTTAGCGAATGCTTTCTCAAAGCGATCCTGTTTTTCCCCCATGCTCAAGATGCCCGAACGGAGTACCTCGAGGACGTAGTGCTCTTCTTTCTTTCCGATATGCGGTTTTGCGAGCGGATAACGCATGATGCTGTATCAAATTCAACAAAACACAGTGCACAAAAATCCAAACAAACTACACAAAACACAAACTCATCTCCTTTTTAGGTTTTTGTGAACTGTGTTTTGGGTAGTTTGTCTTCATTGTTTGGGTTTTTGTGCACTGTGTTTTGGGTTCTGCCTGAAATTAGGTGAATTTCTTCAGTGGTTTTGCCGGAACACCAGCAACGACTGTGTTTGCAGGCACATCTTTGGTGACAAAACTGTGCGCGCCGACAATAGCATTTTCTCCCACCGTTACCCCCGGCATAATCGAACTGTGTGTACCGATGCGGCAATTTCGCTTGAGTGTCACCTTCCCTTGTTTGTCATCGATCGTGGAGTACGAGTAGATGGCGCAGTGTGAGCCAATCTGTACCTCATCTTCAATCACAATGCCGTGCTTGGCGACGAAAAGTGTATATGAACCGATGTCGGTGCGGTTCCCGAGTGTAAGTCCCTCCGGATACAAAACCAACCAATTCCATTTGGTTGGTTTACCGTGCAGGATTACCGGCTTTTCCCACTTTGTAAAACGAGTTTTTGCCATGCTGTACTGTGTCCTACTGTAACCGTTTTAATAGGTGATTTGTTTTCGAAGCAATTTTTCGGGACTATCCATATTCTCAAGGGCCGTTCGCACCTTTTTTGCCGTCTGTCCATCACCCCATGGGTTAGTGACTGATTTGAGTGCGCGTCTATATTCGGTATCGTGAAGAGACCTTTCTATCGCCGCCGTAATGTCCGTTCGATTCGAGGGGACATCGATCACGTTTTGCCCGCGGAGCCTTCCCTTCTGCCTCTCTCCGACGTTTACAACCGGAACTTTAAAAGAGGCTGACTCGATAAGCGCCGCGCTCGAATTCCCCACCCACAGAGCAGCCTCCCGCTCAATCGCAAGAAACATCTCAAATGGAATACTTCTGAATATGCGAAACAAGGGGTTCTTCCTCTCCTTTTCGAGCACCTCGATCATCACAAAACTTCCTGGGTCTGCGTTAGGATACACTGCGACGACGGGGAGAGCACTGGTCTTCAGTGCAGCTATTGTTTCCTCCATTTCTTTACCGGCGGCGTCCTGATGCGCACTCGGATGCTGAACCAGCAATATGAATTTTTCTGAAGCGGGAAGGTGTATGAAAGCGGACACGTCGTCTTGTGTCGGTAGCTCGCTCTGAAGAATCACATCAAGCGCCGGAGCCCCGACGACCTGTATTCGCCATTCGTCTTCTCCCATTTTCTTGATCCGCTCTGCGGCGCTCACGCTCGCCGGAAAATGGAGCGAGGACAGTTTCGTGATCGCATGCCTCGCGAGCTCATCGTGCGTCCCCGTTCGCTCTCCCCCGTGAAGATGCGCGGTGGGAATCCCGAGGTAGAGACATGCGGTCGCAACCGCGAGCATTTCCGGCCGGTCTCCTAAAAGGATGACTAGATCGGGGCGACTTTTCGTAAACACGGCCGTCACTTTTTTTATCGTGTCCGCGGTGAACGTCGCAACGCTTTCCGGAGTATCTTTCTTGCAGATCGCATCAATTTTTTTCACCGATGGAAAAAGGGCTCGAACGGCACTGAGAGTGTACCCAAACTTCGGCATGAGGTGCATGCCGAGCACGTACACTTGAAGCAAAAGCGTATCGCTGTTTTCTATGGCCCGCAGTACCGGAGTCATAAGTCCGAAATCCGCGCGGGTGCCGGAGATATAGGCAATCTTTTTAACATTCTTTTTCATAGCAATGGCTAAAGTATAACCAAATGAATCCCGAAATAGCAACGGAAGATCAAAAAAGCCCCGCGCTACTTGAGCGCGGGGCTTGAAAAATTGTGAGCCTACCGATAATCGCTTTTCCGGAGAAGGGTGTCGGCGGCAATATCTCTCGCGGCCAGTTTGCCAATGACCGTGTCATATTCCTTTGGGGGCAGTCCCGTTCCCGGTCGCTTCATAGTGAGATTCTTTTCCGTAAAGCGCTCTCCCGTCTTGACTGGCAGTGCGGTGACCAAGCTTTTGCGTGCGACTTTGGCTATTTCTTTTTCGTCTCTGGACGGAACTTTCTTTCCGGTGCCGAGCGCGACTTCGGCGTTCCTAATCCTTGCAACGAAATCGCGAAATTCCTCTGGCTCCATAGAGGCGCGCTGATCCGGCCCCGGGAGACGCTTATCAAGCGTAATGTGTTTTTCTATGACGCGCGCGCCAAGCGCCACTGCCGCGATTGCGGCTTCGCTCCCCGTCGTATGGTCGGAAAAACCCACAGGCAGAGCGAATTCTGTTTGGAGTGTTTGAATGGCGCGGAGATTCGCTTCAGGGAACGGTGTTGGGTAGCTCGTAGTAGTGTGGAGGAGTACGAGCCTTGTATTCCCTGCCTTCTTGATGGTG
>CAZOIN010000061.1:0-7109 GCA_964579985.1 uncultured Candidatus Saccharibacteria bacterium | reverse complement strand
GGCTTAATGGTACTTTTGTAAGGCTGGAATGCTAAGATGGGCTTTTAGTAAGCCGTAATTTGAATACTATGAACAAAAAAAACGATTTCTTGCCCCACATGTGCTTCGGAGTTCGTCAAAAAGAACGGGAAGTTTAGAGGCATACAAGGATACAAATGCCGAGAGTGCAGGACTCAATTTCAAGTAACCAAGAAGAAAGACCTCCTCTCTCGAATCAGAAAGAAGCTCTGGTTTGATTTTTGTTTTCGATACGCGACCGTAGATACGCTCAAGAAGAATTACCACCGCTCGGAGAAGTGGGTTCGCAATCAACTGAAAGCCTACCTACCTTCACGGGTGCCTGCCGTACCCCGTGCCATGGTCGCGGTCATGGATGCGACAAGAGTAGGTTACGAGTGGGTGTTCGTGGTGCGCGACCCTCATGCCAAAGAGAATGTGTACGCGGAGGTCGTTCCCTCCGAGAGCACCTACTGCTACCAGGTCGCCGTACAGACGCTGACAGAGCAAGAGTTTACCCTGCAAGCCGTTGTCGGAGACGGAAAAGTGGCTCTGTCATGGCTGTTTAGGGGATTACCGGTGCAGATGTGCCACTTCCACCAGAAGCAGATAGTCATCAGGTGCATTACTCTTAATCCGCAGCTTCCCGCAGGCGTTGAACTCCTCGCGCTCATCAACACCTTAACCACAAGCACGGAAGCGGTCTTCACCGAAGCGTTCACCACCTGGTGCGAGAAATGGGAGATGTTTTTGAAAGAAAAGAGCTTGAACGAGAAAAATGGCCGATATGCCTACACGCACCGGAAGTTACGAAGCGCAAGGGACAGCATCAAACGGCATCTGCCGTACCTGTTCACGTTCGAGCGATACCCTGACCTCAATATTCCAAACACCACCAACTCGCTCGATGGCGTATTTACGAAAATCAAAAACTCGATAGCCGTTCATGCGGGACTTGCCCGCGATCAAAAAATGAAGATGGTCAAAACGCTGCTTGGCGTCGCTTTGTAGCCTTACAAAAGTACCATTAAGCCAAAAATAGCAAGGTCGAGAACCTTGCTATACGGGCGAAATCGCGGTGCCAACTTACCAGCCGCTAAACCCTTCTGGCAGGCCGCTGTGAAGGGTGAAGTCTCCAGGGACATCACTCATGGAGTCCTGCTCGCGCAGACAGAAGGGAGCCGAACAGAGGATGGCGAGCCCAGACAAGGAGGTCAAAGAGAACGAACATTATAAGTTCCATAGGTTAACTAGGTGAATGCAATTTTCGGAGAACTTACGGAGTAGGGGAGCGAGTTAGACCGCCCTGGTAAGGACGAAGACTTCCAACAGGTCCTTTGTGTTTATTACGCCAAGCCTTCCCATGGCAGCGGCGAAATCCTTTCTCACCCTCTCAACACAAATGATAATTGTTGGAAGGTCGAACCTAGTGATCCCTTCTCCCAAAGCGAAGAGTCTGGCACCTAAACCAAGACCGAGCCCGGTGCCGATGAACTCAATTACGATTCCGTCCCCCCTAAAGAAAGGGATACCGCAATCTTTGACTCTCTCCTCATACTACCGAGCGAATGCTCCATTTGTGGCAAGTTAGGTGGGTTAGCGTCGCTGGCGCCAGGCCGACCCAAATGGTGCAGACCGCGGCGGATTTAACTGGCAGGGAAGCCGACAATGTATTCAACTTCGCGAGGCACTCGAGGGCTTTCTCTTGTGCTTCCGCACATTTTCCAAGGTGTCTGCGTGTGGCAAGGATTTCGCCGAGAAGTGCAAATTTCGTCATAAGCTTTTGGTTTAGGATTTGTGATTCTGCGAATTATACTATTCGCCCTGGTCAATTAGTCAACCCGGGTGTTCCGAGCATCTGATCCTCGGGATTTTTAATCTCCCCGCAGAATTCCCTGCGAGCTTGCTGCGGGGATGAATGCGGAGAGAGGGGAAGGGGGTCGGGGAAACGGGAGTTTCCCCGTGGCGGAAAGCAGCGAGTCCGCGAGCGTTGAAAACCGAGGGGTTTTCAAAATAAAAGTCCGCTCGCCTAATACCCCGAGAGCTTGCTGCAAGGATATGGACGAGCGGTTTTTATTCTCTCCCCCTAATCTCCGTGACCGTCTATAGCTGCACTTTACTTAAGTAAAGTGCAGCGAAGAGGGGCGCCAACTACACATAAACTTCCATCGGTAATAAAAAAGCCGAGAACGCAATTGCGCTCTCGGCCAGAGTAATTCTTCGCATCTTTTCATGGTGCTGACTCCACCACCAATTCCGGCGGAAACGGCAGAAGGCCGAGTGTTTCGAACTGGTGTTCAGTGTCCTTCAAAAGCAGTCTGATTTGCTCGAACATCGGTTTGCCAAGCTCCTTGGCCTTCGGCAGACGCAGCCACTTTTCCCATTCGAGGGTGCATCTGATGTTATCCAAAATTGCTTTTGGATTCTTGAACGTCGCCGCGGGGTCTGAAGTTCCGATGAATCGTGGATCAACCGCAGGAACGCCCGGACGAAACTGTCCCATTCGGATCCAGGCGATCTGATTGAGATTCCCGAGCTGGTCAGCGTCTTTGAGAGTTTGAAGAAGCGCGTCGTCGGCAGGATGATTGGGTTCGCTGTGATGCACAACCGTTTCGACGATCCAAATCTTCTCATCGTCAGAGAGCATAATATCAGTTGTCTCAAGATAGCTCCAAACGATTCTTCTAATATCTTCTCCCGGGTACAGATGATCCACATTGTGACAGATACCCGCTATCCATCCTAAGAATCCGAATTTCGTTTTTTCAGCAATAAGTGTTGCGTACTGCGCGACGACGAGGGCGTGATAAAAATCATGTCCTTTGCCGAAGGCCCCACAAGCCATGTGATCTTCCTGTACCCTTTTTATCAATTTGGAAAATGTTTCCCACAGCCGTTCATTTATGTTCATGTCAAGTAGCCTTTCGTTCAAGAGAAACTAACACTGATATCCCCTTGGGTCAAGCGGTGCTTCTTGGGGAAATAATACGGCGTCCGCGATGTAATATACAAGCCGGCTTACCTTATTAGCCTTTTTACGGTAGTATGGGCATCGCAGGCCTAATGTTAGGGCTGTATTCAATGCATAAGATTTTCTCCCACAAGGCGGTTCATAAGGTACGTTCGTTTATTCGTGCGCGAAAGGTAACCAGCGGAATTATTTTGACTGTCCTTATTGTTGGCGGCTACTTCGCGGTTTCAGCGCTTAAAGGCGGTGATTCGGAGACGCGATATATTCTCGGCACCGTGGCACGTAGTACGATTGCTTCATCGGTTACCGGCAGCGGACAGGTCTCGGCATCAAGTCAGGTGGATCTCAAAACAAAAGCATCGGGCGACGTCATTTACCTTGGCGTGAAAAGCGGGCAGGAGGTGAAGGCCGGCGCGCTCATTGTCCAACTTAACGCGAGAGAAGCGCAAAAGGCGGTTCGCGACGCGGAAGCGAATCTCGAAAATGCCAAACTTTCGCACCAAAAATTACTGAAGCCGGCGGATTCTCTTTCAATGATTCAGGCGGAAAACGCACTGTCACAGGCGACGGCAAATCTTGCAAAAGCCTACGACGACGGATTCAATTCGGTCTCGAACGCGTTCCTTGACCTCCCCATAGTCATGGCGGGACTCTTTGATATCACGTCCGGAACGAACACGGGGCAATCGGGACAGGACAATCTCTCGGCGTACGCGGGAATGATAACGAACGTTGATAGCAGTGCGGTCGCATTTCGTGATAGAACATGGGAAGCATACCTCAAAGCGCGGAGCGCCTATAACCACGCGTTTCTTACCTACCGGTCTGCAAGCCGCCTTTCCGACAAAGCCACTACCGACGCGCTTATCAACGAAACTTATGACGCTACGAAGACAGTTGCCGACGCGGTGAAAACCACCAATGATTTCTTGAGTCTCGTGAAGGATCGCCTTACCGAGCACAAACGAACGCTTCCCACAACGCTTGCGCCGCACCTCTCGTCGCTTTCAACCTATATCGGAGATACCAACTCGAATCTTCTTTCGCTACTCGGAATCAAAGATACAATAACCTCGTCAAAGTATTCCATTTCAGAGAAGACCGAATCGCTTTCAAAATTGAAATTCGGCGCCGAAACGCTGGACATCTCCTCGTCGGAGCTCACCATTCGTCAGCGCGAGAACGCGCTTCTCGATGCCAAAGAGCGACTAGCCGACTATGTTGTGCGCGCTCCGTTTGACGGGACTGTGGCGGTGCTTTCGATCAAGAAAACCGATTCGGCCGGAAGCGGGGTGACTGTCGGCACCTTTATCACCAAGCAGAAAATAGCCGAGATTTCCCTGAACGAAGTTGATGTCTCAAAGGTGCAGGTTGAACAAAAAGCTACGCTCACCTTCGATGCGATTGACCAGCTCGTGGTAGAGGGAACGGTGGTCGAGATGGATACGGTCGGTACCGTGTCGCAAGGTGTCGTTACCTATAACGTGAAAATCGGTTTCGACTCGCCTGAAAATCAGGTAAAGCCCGGCATGAGCGTTACGGCGGCGATTGTGACCGAAACCAAAGAGAACGTACTCGTCGTGCCGCAGGCGGCAGTGAAGTCGCAAGGTCGAGAGCAGTATGTCGAAGTTGTGGACGAAAAAGTTCCTCCGGAAGTAAGCGGGGGTCGCACCGCCCAAGGTATACTGCTCGCATCTCCCTTGGGGCGACAGACGGTGGAAACGGGCATCTCAAACAACACGCTCACTCAAATCGTGTCGGGCCTTGAAGAAGGTGAAACAATTGTGGTGCGAACTATCACCGCAAGCAAAACCCCATCGGTCAGTCAGGCACAGACGCCGAGCATCTTCGGAGCTCCCACTACCGGAAGAGGTAGTAGCGGAGGCAACATTCGATTCCAGCGATAGCGCGCTAACCCAACTCACCGTGATTGAAGTTAAAAATGTCACAAAAACATATCGAACCGGCGACGTGGAATTTCAAGCCCTTCATGGAGTAAGTTTTACCATTCGGGATGGAGAATTTGTCGCCATCATGGGGCCGTCAGGCTCCGGCAAATCAACGCTCATGCACATCTTGGGCTGCCTTGATACGCCCACGAGTGGCACGTACCATCTTGATGGAGAAGATGTCGCTACACACAGTGATGACGCACTCGCGCATATTCGCCGTGGAAAAATCGGGTTCGTATTTCAGCAGTTCAACCTTCTTCCGCGCACGAGCGTTTTGCGCAATGTGATGTTACCGCTCGTGTATGCGGGCGTGCATCTCCAAGATCGAACGGCAAAGGCCGAGAAAGCGCTCGCGGCGGCTGGCTTCGACCAAAGTCATTTTCATCATCTCTCCAATCAGCTTTCGGGAGGCCAGATCCAGCGCGTGGCGATCGCGCGGGCGCTTGTCAATAATCCCTCGCTCATTCTCGCCGACGAGCCGACGGGTAATCTTGATACCAAAACTGGCGAAATCGTGCTCGGCACATTCGAGAAACTGAATCGCGAAGGACATACCATCGTGCTCATTACTCACGAGCATGACGTGACGGCACACGCAAAGCGAATCATTTCTCTCAAGGACGGAATTATCGTTACGGACGAATTAAATAAGGCACGCATATCTTCATGACATTTCGAGACCTGATTCAAGAAACGTACGCGGCACTTTCGGCGAACAAAGTTCGAACGGGCCTTACCATGCTCGGTATCATCATTGGCATCGCATCGGTCATTTCGATGGTGTCAATTGGGGAGGGGGCGAAAAAAGTGATCGAAGGGAGCATCCAAGGACTCGGCTCGAATCTTCTTACGATCCTCCCGGGGGTCGTACAGCCAGGCCGTGGCATCGTTTCCTCTGGGCGCGGTTCGGCGCAGACACTTACGAACGCCGACGCCGAAGCGCTTCGGGATATTGAGGGTGTGGCCACTGTTTCGCCCGAGCTAAGCCGACGTTTCCAAATTACCGCGCCTTCCACCGGATACAATACGAACTCAACCATCATCGGCGCGTTTCCCGAGTACGCGACGGCTCGGAACCTCGTGGTGAATGGTGGTTCTTTCTTTTCTGCCGCGCATCTGCGAGGGCTTGGCCGAGTCGCGGTCATCGGCCCTACTGCCGCGGAGGATCTTTTTGGTGATGAGGACCCCATTGGGCAGAGCATTCGCATCAACAGGATGAACTTCACGGTTATCGGCACCCTCGCGAAGAAGGGGAGCGCCGGATTTTTCAACCCCGATGACGCGGTGTTTGTCCCTCTCTCGACCATGCAGAAGCTCCTCGCGGGCGATGATCATCTTTCCACGATTGCCATTAATGTGTCCGAAAAAGACATGATGACTTCGGTTCAGCAGGAGGTTACGGCGCTCCTCGCCGAGCGCCATCGCGTGGATATCACGAGTCCCGATTTCTCGGTCATCTCGCAGGCGGAAATTCTAGGCACGCTTACGCAGGTTACGACCATTTTTACGCTATTCCTCGCCTCCATCGCAAGTATCTCGCTCCTGGTCGGCGGCATCGGCATTATGAATATGATGCTTACCACCGTCACCGAGCGCACCAGGGAAATCGGTCTGCGAAAGGCTATCGGTGCGACGCGCCGTGATATTAATCTTCAGTTTCTCGCCGAGGCGGTCATGCTGACGTTTTCCGGAGGGTTCATCGGCGTCGTGATCGGGTGGCTGGTTGCATTCGGTGTGACGCAGACCGGTCTTGTAGAGACCCATGTTTCGCTCTTTTCTGTTCTCCTTGCGTTTGGCGTCTCGGGCGCGATCGGCATTATTTTTGGATATTACCCAGCACGACGAGCTTCACAGCTGAATCCTATCGAAGCGCTTCGATATGAATAAGTCATCCGCAGAGCAGACGCTCACTTTTTTGATATAATTTCGGAATGGACAGAAAGATAATTTGGTTCGGGCTTTTTGTCGGTTCAACGATTGGAGGATTTATTCCGAGGTTATGGGGAGCGGGGGCGTTCTCATTCTCCGGACTCATCTTTAGCGCACTTGGAGGATTTGCCGGTATCTGGCTCGGGCTCAGGATAAGCGAATGATGTGCGGACATCATTCCCAATCTGGTTGACTATCGGAGCGTAGTAAGTAAGATGAGGCCCGATATGAGCTCATTTTTAACTATGGTGCGTAGCATT
>CAZOIN010000060.1:0-10053 GCA_964579985.1 uncultured Candidatus Saccharibacteria bacterium | reverse complement strand
CGCATCAAGCGATATCAACAGCGGAGTAAGTTGATGCGACTTGTGACCGACGGGCCGATGTTTCTGAAGGCCGCCTTACGAAGCGGGACCCTATTTAAAAAACTGCGTAATATCTCGCAGTATGCCAAACAAGGTTCGCCGGTCCCACTGGTTTCCACAACCGATGCGCTCGCCTATCTGGAGTGGCGAGATCGCTCATAGCAGCAAAATAAGAAAAGTGAAGCCGCCCCTCGCGAGAGTGGCGGCTTATTTTTTTATTCAGAAATCATTTCTTCTTATACACTAAAAATCCTTCCGAAAATGTTGTGTCTTTTTCATAAAATAGAAAAATCTCGGGATCATCTACATCGGCGACAAGTACCTTCGGCATCTTTGTGGGTGGCAAAAGAAGCGGATTTACACCAAACTCCCACAGGCCATAGGTGGATAAATACTGATACTTTTTATCGGGAGGAAGCAGGCTCGCTATCTGCGGCACATTGAACACACCGATAGTTGCTTCCGGATATTCGCGTGAAATATAGGTGATTGTCTTTTGTGTCTTTTCTGATAGATAAATATCCGAAAATAGGAACAGGTGGACGAGTTGCACGATAACGAGAATCGCAACTATCGCACTACTGAAAGAAGAACTGGCGTTCTCTCCAAAAGAGAATTTCTTACCAAAAAATCTCGTGAGCGCGGGAAGAGAAATAACAAAGATAATAAAGATAAGAAATTCTGCCGCAATAAGGTAGCGCAGATATCCGAAGCTTTTGAGATACTGAAACAATATGAGCGGCAGATACACCCATGCCAAAATGAATAGATGTTTGTACCGCAAAAAAAGTCCTCGTTCAAAACGTAGTGCCACAATTACGCAGACGAGCATGATCCACAAATACAGAAGCGTCGTTGACGTAACAAGCGTGGGAAGATTGTTCACGATATTTTGGAGGACACTCGCTCCGGCCTCGCTGTAGGGATTTTTGAAATGCGCGAGTAAGTTTTGTCCAAACCCGCCGCGAGAAATTTCCTCTACGTAGATGACGAGCCACGGGAGGAGTGCTAAAGCCGAGCTTGCCCCCAGCTTTACAAGATTGACCAGCCGCAATTTTAGCTCCTCACTCGACCACAGCACCGCGAATATGTAGGCCGGAATGAGGAACACGAACACCGATGGCTTAGAAATGAGGGCGAGGCCAAGTAGCACCCCCGACTGCCACCATTTTCGTTTTTCAAGAAAATAGAAGGAGCCGAGCAGAAAGACGAATCCCGGAATCTCTCCCATCACGCTCCGTCCGTTTCCGTAGAACGGGGCGAAGGTCGCGATGAGAAGTGTACCGCCATACGCAACCCGGGTTCCCCAGAGAGCGCGTGCGACGAAAAAGAAAACAAGGACAAGCGCGCTCATCCAGAGGAGCATATAGATACGCGCCTGCGCCAGACCGAAGCCGAAGACCTTAAAAAATCCGGCAAGCGGAACCGTTACTGGGTAGCCGGTAGAACCTACCGTCGCGCCTTTGTCCGAAAAAGTATTGGGAGCGACAACGAGATCAAGCTTTCCAAAATTGGCAAAATTACGGGCAAGTTCCACGTTGATCGCCTCGTCATACCAGTAGGCGGGTTTGGTCGTGAGCGTAGCAAACGAATAGAGATTGATGAACAGGAGTACGGCAACGACGAACAAGAGATGCGGGTGCATCCGGAAAAATTCAGCGATACGCGGGAACAGGGTGTTTCCTTTCATTTCTTGACATTTACCTTCGCCGGGTTGAACACCGTTTGCTCTTCTTCGCCGAGAAGTATCTTGTTGACCGCCTCGACACCCTGCATGAACGTATGGTCCTGATTCGCAACCTCGTACTTCCATGCCCCAAACCGCCCCCGGGAGAAGATGCCCTGCGCCTCAAGATCGCGTAGTACGCGAAGCGAATTGTCCCGATTGAGCGATGGCGTTGGATACCCGTAGGACTCGAAATGATACCAGACATCCACGATATCTTCCCGGCTTCGCACGAGCTTTGTGTTCAAAAGGCCCTTAATGACCTCTTCCCTGATCGATGCATGATCGACCGGTTTCTCGCCTGATTCAGACACCTCAAGCATGAGCGACCAGAATTTTTTCGGATCAGGAACATGATTGGGGGAATAATTCGAGAAGACGGTAGCCCGGTAGAATGGCGCATCGCCTTCGGGGAAATACATCCAACACTTCGTGCGGAGGTGCGGAGGTGTATCGCCCCGAATGCCGACTCCGAAAATATGCACGGACGAATGCAAGAGATCTGCATTGATCTCTTTGTATCCATTCCAATCGGAGAGCACCAGTAGCTTATCGAGCGGGATGGTGCTGATGAGCCGGTCATAGGATTCCTTTCGGCCATCTTTGAATATGAGTGTCTTTTGTCGTACGTCGACCCCAGAGAGTTCAAAATTGAATGCGAGTCTCTTTTTATCTAATCGTCCTGAAAGGCGTCGCCAGATCTCACCGGTCCCGCCAGAAAGAGGAAAGCGAAACGTGTTATTCGGCCCCCAAGAAAAATCGGGGAGGTCGAGGATCACATTCTTAGCCACTCTTTTAAGGTCGATGACCGACACGCGTTCTCCTATCCAATCGAAAGACATCTTCTCGGGTGCATGCGCCCAAATCTTAAAATTGTACGGAAGCATGAATATCTGTGCGATGCCTTCGCCGAACACGGCACAGATCCACTCTTTGAAATTTTTAGGGGGTAACCCGCCTTTCTGCGCGTCGATAAGCCCTTCCAAACATTGCCAGAGAAGATCTTTGGGAAGATACTTGATGTTGTTCTGGAACGGATACGGAACGAACCGGCCGGCGATCCACACCCAAGACTCGCGCTGATGAATGCACCATTCATCCCTAGAGAAGAGCGAGTCCATTAGGGCGTCAAAATACGAGTAGTGAGAGAATTGCACATGCCCCCCGATGTCCCACGTAAAACCCGCCTCGTCCACGAATGACGCTGCGAGTCCTCCCGGATAGGACTCGCGCTCGAATACCATAAAGTTCTCGTATCCGAGCTCCTGTAGCCGCCATGCGGCTCCAAGCCCGCAGGGACCGCTTCCGATGATGACTATTTTTTCGTTTGAGAAAGAAACGGTCATGATAATTTCCTCGGCCGCATCAGGGTAAGACGTTGCCTTCTGAATGCGAGGAGTTCTCTAACTGCAGGAAGGCAGATCATGAAGATTTTCCAAGACTTTATGAATGATTTTCCGGTAAGACGGGGCTTATGACGCACCGATTCCCATAAGACTTCTTGTCCCGGGACTCCGATGGATAATATGATCGAGGGAATAAGTGTGTGCATAGACAAAAAGGGAAGCATCTCGTCAAGTGTCCGTCGGGTAAGCATTCTGAACGGCGAGTTGCTGTCGATGAGCCATACACCAAATAGCCCAAAAATACAGAGGCGCACGAAACGCGTCAGTACGAGCCGAGCAAAGGGATCATTCCGTTTTGCCCGGCATCCAACCACCATGTCAGCCTGACGATCGCACAGCTTGTTCCACACCAGCCAGAAATCTTCTGCACAGAACTGGTTATCGCTGTCAGAGTGAAAGATGAAATCGCCTTTGGCCTCACGATACGCCCGTACCAGCGCTGGTCCGTGGCCTTGATTCCGATCTTGAGTCACTACGCGCAGACGAGGATATTTCTTGGAAAGCGAACGGAGTACCCTCACTGTGCCATCGGTACTGCAATCGTTTACGATGATGAACTCGGACTCTTTGAACTGCACCAGTACCTTTTCCGCAAAATCAGTGACAACTTGGGCAATAATACCCTCTTCGTTAAAGACAGGCATAACGATCGAAAGGGATTTTTGTTCATAGGTCATAACGAATATACATTAGGCGGCGCTTTATCTTGAAAAATAGAGTATCCGTCCCTCACACCGAGCAGCTGGTAGTGGTCACTGACAAAGGCACTCAGCCACACTGGTATGTTGTCATCCTCAAGCGTTAGTATAATCTCGGGCCTCTCCAAAGCAAGCTCTGCCTGAAGTTCGTTAAGTGCTCCGGGTAGCGCGAGCTGCTGCGTTTCAAAATATCTGCTCGGACTGTTGCGTGACGCGTAATAATAAATCGGGCCCGTATGTAATCCATGCACATAAATCGTATCACCGGGTTTTGTTATCCCCTCAACAAAGAATCCCATATCGCGGAAGTGGTCGGGGCGTACGTCGCGGAGAAACGCTCGTACCGTTCCATAATAGTTGGTTTGGAAAAGCACAAAGAATACCATTAGGGCGACGATAATCACCCCACTCTTCGAGTTAGGTTCCGTATCCGTATCCTCTCGAAAAAACGTCCTTAAAAAGAAATCCGTTACGATACCAAAACAGACGGACCACGATAGTGCGAGCAGTTTCAAATGATGCGGGAAATAGGTCCCTTCCAAATTATACGAGAAAAAATCCGAAAAGACCCAGACTAAAAGCGGAACGGAAAACAAAAAACCGGAACTTTTGATCTTGCGGAAGTATACACAAAAAAGCAATACTGAACTCCCCAGAAAGAACATCTCGGGAATGAAAAATCGGGTGACAAATCCTGAAAGCCGGTGAAGTATACCTCCGGTAATGACACCGACGTCTCCCTGCAAAAAAAATAGCCAGGCACCCTGTAGGTACGCCGAAATTCCCCCACCGCCAAGAACGTAGGGGAGAATGCTGAGAATGGTAGCCGTACCCACCCCAAAAAGAAAAAGGGAGGAAGCACGAAGTGAGCGCTTGAGGTCGTATTTTTCCAAGAATGCGATGTTGAACACAAGAGGCAGGATACTGATCAGTGCACTTTGACGAAAAGCTATGCCGAAGCCCAAGCAGAGCCCCGAAAGTACGACAGCGCGATAACGTGTGCCCTGCTCCAGATGCCGGTTGAGAAAATAGAACGCCGCGATGACAAACAGATTCATGAACGTCTCGGTGAGCGCATAAGAACCGTCCACGGCAGGAAGTGGCATGAGGAGAACGAACAACGCCATAGAAAGAATAGCCGCTCTTTTATTCGCTACTCTTCTGACCAAAAGATACATAAAAAGAGCGGTAAGGACGGTAGCGCCAAGCGCGATAAGACGCGGGAACCAGGTGTTCGTCCCGAAAAGCGAGTACGAAATATAATTCAAGTAAAAAATGCCCGGTGTTTTGTTGTCTGCAACACCTGAATACGGAAGAATGTGGTCGTCTGCCCATGCCCTTCCAATATAGCCCCATACGCCCTCATCGTTGCTTATGGGAACGTTCAAAAACGAGACTACTGACAAAAGCACGATACCCAGAATACCGATGCAGACCGGATTCTGGATAAGGCGGAAGACCCTATGAACGTTAGCAGGGAAAGACATGCTATCACGACTAGAAGTTTATCTTTTCGTCCACGATATAATGCGGTCGTCTTTTCACTTCATCAAAGATTGCGCCGATGTATTCTCCGATAACGCCAAGGAAAAGGAGCTGGAAACCGCCGAGCACCGAAAGTAACACGACCAGCGTCGCGTATCCAGTCGGAAGCGCGTCAAGAAAGAAAAATTGGATAACGGTAAAGATGGCGTAGAGAAACCCAAAGAGAGCACAGAGCAGACCCACGAAGATAGTTAGCCGAAGCGGTTTTCTGCTGAACGACACCACGCCCGAAAGTCCGAAGGTGATGAGGCGAGAAAGCGAGTATTTGCTTTTTCCGGCCCGGCGAGGATGCGCGGTAAATAAAACCGCCACTTGATTGAAACCTACCCAGGGGATAATGCCGCGCAAGAATAAATTGCGTTCACGAATCTCGCTTCGCAAGACCTCCGCAACGCGGCGCGATATGAGCCTGAAGTCAGCCGCATTGCCGCTTATGTGCACGTCCGAAATGCGATTAAGAAGCGCGTAAAAAATATCGGAACAGAGCTTCCGGAGCACGGGCTGATCTGCCGTTTGCTCTCGCACCGTGTAGACGACGTCATTCCCCTTCTCAAACTCCGCTATTAATTCTGGAATAACTGAAGGAGGATGCTGTAAATCCGAATCCATCATAATCACTGCATCGGAATCCGCATGGTCAATGCCGGCGAGAAGCTGCATCTGATGTCCACAACGCGCCGAAAGATAGAGCACGCGCACCGCTCTATCTTTCTGTGCTACCTCTTTCAAGATCTCGAGGGTCCGATCCGTGCTTCTGCCCACGGAAAAAAGCACGGTTGCCCGGTATCCCGAAAGCGCGTCCAATTCTTTTTTGAGTTCATGATAAAAATCGAGGATCACCTCCTCTTCGTTATAAACCGGCGCGATGATGGTAATCGTGCGCATGATTAAGAAATCGCTGATTCAGCCATCCTAAACTTCACAAAACACAGTGCACAAAGTCCAAACAAACTGCACAAATCTCCAAAACACAAACCGAACTTGTCTGGTTGTTTGATACACTGTGCTTTGTTTGGGTTTTTGGACATTGTGCTTTGGGTTTTGTCTAAATTAAGTGAATTAGGAATTAGACAATTTTTGAAGTTTGTTGATATCGGCATACAGTTTCGGTACCACTATCTTCCCTGCTACTTTGTGCGCTCCTTCGCGCACGATATCCATAGAAAGGCCGCTTAACTCAAGCATGCGCTTTACGATATCACGGAGCGAGATGCTCTTACCGCTCCCCACATTATACACTTCCCCTGTTTTCCCTTTTTCTAAGACCAGGCGATAATACTTGATTGCCTCGCCGATATCAATGTAATCGCGTTCCACCGACAAGTCGCCGGTGCTGATAGTCTTTATTTCTCCTCGCCTATACCTTGCGATCTCCTGTTCCATCTTCCCTACAAAAAGAGAAGATGACATGCCTTTTCCCAAAAGATTGAACGGTCTTACGGCGACGATGTCCATGCCGTAGAGCCGGACGTAGACTTCCATAAGTTCGGTCTGAAAAAGCTTTGCGAGTCCGTACACCGAAACGGGTTTACAGGGATGATCTTCGGAGACGGCAACGTCATCTTTGAGAGGAAATCCATACTCCGCAGAACTTCCGACAAGTAGCACTCGGGTTTTGTTTCCGGATGCCAAAACCGCATCCAGAATATTTTTTGTCGTTACCACGTTCGACGTATAATCGGTCTCGTAGTTGTTAGTATAGCTCCCGACCAAATGATAGATCGCATCGGGGAGCGTGGTCTTGATAAGTTTTGCCGCGGCCTGCGTCACGGAGAGGTCACAGAGGTGGAAGCGCGGATCAGACTCTCGCTCTGCATGATCCGCAAGGTGGAGCTCTAGCGAATCGTCGCGAGTTAAAAAGTTTGCAAGATGTCTTCCGGTAAAGCCATTCGAACCAGTTATGAGAACTCTTTTCATGTTAAAAAATTCGTCCCAGGGCTTCATGTTTCCAGAACCCATCTCAATAATAATGGCGTAGCGAGGTCGTTTCCGTTCGTGCGAGATGCAGCTGCGGAGGACGAAACATATAGACATATGGCGAGGCCGAGTGGCAAGTCGTAGCCGAACGGAAACGAGCTGCATAGCCAAGTAACGTAGTGTTCTTATTCATGAGGGTTTTATTGAGATGGGTTCTAGTATATCAGTAATCGGCGTAATACTGTTTCCGCGCGTTTCTCCCAGGTAAACTCCTGCGCCCTCTTTTCCGCTTCCGCGGCCTTTGACTTCCATTCCGGCAGCCATTCGGGTGACAAAGCTCTCTTTATAGTATCAGACAGACTGTGAGAGTTGTCAGGGCTAAAGGTAAACACCTGTGTCGGCCCAACTACTTCATTCAAGGCGGGAGTGTCTGCGACAGCCAAAGCGACTCCAGATGCCATATGGGCAAACAATTTGAGCGGAGAGGTGAATATACCACCAAGTGCTGACTCCATGGAATTAGGTACAACCAAAATATCTGCCGCTTGTTGGTGGGCGGGGAGCTCGCGGTACGGGCGAGCCCCGAGAAAGTAGACTGCGGGATATTTTTCTCGCATATCTGTAAGTTCCTTTTCCATCCCGCCGATGATTGCCACCCTGATACCAGCCTCTCGAAGTTCCTCCGAAGCCAAGAGGAGAGTTCTACTCCCCTTCCATCCTTCGAGTCCTCCAATATACATCGCGATTTTCCCATCCTGCGGAAGTCGGAGTCGTTTTCGGGCTTCTGCTTTCGAAACGCGCTCCGCAAATTGTTTCTCATCATATCCGTCATGCGCCACCAGAATCCGCTCTTCGGAGAAACCTTCCTCCACGAGGGCGTTTTTAAGGCCCTGCGTTATAGAAACAATTCCCTTTGCTCTGTGGATGAGCCGTTTGAAGAAGAAACTTCGGCGAAGCTGATGCGCTTCATAGAAAGCCCTATGACGCGGGAGAAAAAAAAGCGGCCATTCTTCGCGGGTATACACGATTGTCTCCGGCTCTTTTTTGACGCGTGCTGCCGCGCGCCATGCGAACAAAAATGACTCGACGAAGAAGCCAATCGTCCCCAATCGCACGATATCGGGTACCGGCACCTTCTCAATCTTGAAATTGCGCTCCACCCCGTAGTACGAGAACGGGTCTTCAGAAATCGTCTCTCGGTCTGGCACAAGAAGCGTTACGTCAACTCCTTGCTTCGCGAACGCCGCACACATGGAGGCGACCTGAATGCCGTGCGCGCGTTCGGTGGGAAACCGTATATTCGCGATGTAGAACAGTTTGTTATGCTCCATACAGAATAGACTTATATGGGCTCCGCTTGGGGTCAAATACCAGTTCGAAATACCTATCGAGCCGGAGATAGGTTTGGAACAGAGCTTTTGCTTCCCTCTCCGCTTCAAGAAATGACGCGGCGGTCTGCGAAGAGTTCCACGCGGCGGCGCGCTCTGGGAGTAGCATCGCTTCCGTGTACGGCACGCGAATCATACACTTTTCATAGGGAGCGAGCGCCTCAAGCGGAAGCGCTGAATCGGTATCGAGAAGAAGCGGCACCCGCCCTGCCGAAAGTGCTTCGTAAAACCGCTGGGAGGCGTTGGCGTCTCCTCGGACACAGAGCGCCAAAGAAGAAGCTTCCAAATTCTTTCGGTACTCGGCGCGAATGCGCTCCGGATCGCCGGAGACGGAGCCTTGGTGGAGCGAGTATGACGCCCGTTCAATAATTCTTGTTTCTACCGCATTTGATTGTCGAAGTGCCGAAAGGGCGCGCGTACGCCAAAATATTCCGGACGCATGAACGCGCGGGCTGGCGTCACCCCAAAACGTCAAAAGCAGTCGAAGACCTTGACGCTTTAGCCAGGCCTTGAGGGCCTGCTTCACACTTCCGTATCGCGAGAGCCCGCAGAAGCCAACGACGGCCCTTGAGGGTTTTTCCGTGTGCAAAGAAATTGTCTTCCCAAAATCCTCAATGAAGTATGGCATGACAATCTCGCGGGGAGTGAGGTGATGACGATATGCCGAAGCCCGAAAGAACACCGCGTGCGGTGGCAGTTTGGGGATACGGTCGACATAATCGGTGTAATCAAAAAGTAGGACCTTCTTTTTCATCGTTTGTGCCGCGCTATACACGCGCGCGAGATACTCCGGATTGTATTTCTCGACAAAAAAGTACTCAAAAGGAATCGCGAAAAAATCCGCCAATTCGGGGCGCTTGGCAATCTCAAAAAAAGGTCGCTCGTACTGCGCCATAATCTCTCGCAAAAATAGGCGCTTTTGTGAAATCTCAAATCTGAAATTAGGCCAAAAGACAAGCGACTGAGGAAGTTGTGTCGGAGCTTCTTGCTGTTCAATATATACTTTAATCATAATGTAACCTTAAACCTCCTCGCCCACACTTGGAGTGTCAGTATCGCCCAGAGCGGAGTGAGGTGATATTCGCCCGCAAGGTGCGCTTCAAGAAGCGCGCGAACCTTCTCCCACTCGAAAAGGCCCGCGGTTGCTTCAGTGTAATTTGGAGAAAGGACTTCGCGGGCAAACGAAGCGATGTGCGGATAACGAAGCCATTTGGCCCCGGGGGAGAACCATCCTCGTTTGGGTTGGGAGAGAAGTTCGTCGGGAATATGGCCTCGAAACGCATCTTTTAGAATAATCTTGGTCCTCCGGAGCGAAACTTTATGCCGAAGAGGGA
>CAZOIN010000059.1:0-12081 GCA_964579985.1 uncultured Candidatus Saccharibacteria bacterium | reverse complement strand
TCATTTTGCGGGTGCACGACATAGAGCGGTTCGGGGAAATGTGCAAGTGTATTCTTCCAAGAAAAATCTTCGGGAAGCACGATAAGCCGCTTGTCGGTGGCGCTCCGATAGAGTTCTTCAACTTTCTTTTGACCTGCAACAACCGCCTCAGCGCGCTTGATCTCCCGCTCAATGAGTCGTTTCGCAAAGAGCGCGGCTTCGGTGAAGTGCGCATCGAGGGAGAGATTTTTTTCCAGCCACGTCGGATTGAAAGAACGAACGGCATCCGAAATCTCGTAAGACGAACTGCCTTGAAACTTAGGTACGGAAAGATCAATGCCGTTGTCGTTCGCATCAATGGGAACGATCAGAGTCTCCTCAACCTGACGGGCTATGTTCCCACTTCCGCAAAGTTTCTCCCCGAATTTCTTCCACACGAGACCGAACGCGGCATAGGGAATAGCAGTCTTTCGCTTGCCGGCTCCCCCAATCTGATGATGGTCAAATCGGTTTGCTTTTTCGTCATAAACCCCTCCCACGTCCACCACGATATCGCCTTGTTTGATCCGGTTCTCATCGCGGGTACGCATCACAGCCGCATCTGCATATATGAGAAGCAACGTTGCTACCGCAAATACATCGTCGGCGTGGAATTTACCGTCGTGAGTGATGATGATCTTTGTCATGCGAAAGACTATAGCACAGAGCTACCGTGCCGAAAACGTGGGGTTATTGGTTGTTGCAGTCACTTTGAAAAAGCAACGGATAGATATCGAAAAGCGCAAAAAGAAGCGCGAGCGCGACGGGCCCCGCGAGGAACCCGATGGGACCGAAGAGAGTTAACCCGCCGAGCACGGAAAGGAGAATAAGAAACGGATGTATGTTGAGGCTTCGCTCGATAAGTAAGGGCGCCAGTATATTGTCTATAAGACCGACGGCAACAACTCCCCAAATGAGAAGACCGATCGCGGAGAAAGAGCTCCCAAAGAAAAGAAGATACAGAACGGCGGGTGCGATGATGAGTGCGGTCCCTACTCCGGGAATAAGCGCCGTGATGGCCGCAATGGCTCCCCAGAGCATAGGGCTGGGAACCCCGAAAAGAGCGAAACCAATGCCGGAGAGCACTCCCTGTATCAGTGCGATGGAAAGTGCTCCCTTCACCACCGAATCGACTGCCGTTTCGAATTTTGCCAGGATAGTCTTGTCATAGATGTCGGAAAGAGGAGAGAGCAAGATAAGGTGCTCACGGAATTTTCTTCCATCGCGGAGGAAATAAAACACGCCGAGGAGCATCAGGAACAGCTGCAGCAGTGCGGTGAACACCTTACCAAATAGTGACCCGAGATTCTGGACAAAAAGACCCAACCCCTGCCGTATGTACCCGATAAGATCGAGTGAAAATCCCGGGAAAAACTGCCGTACAAAACTCTGAATATACTCGGTCCATGCCAAAACGATTCCCGTATCGAATCCTCCGTCGGAAATGTCGCGATAAAAATCCTGAGCGTCTCTAAAGATAAAGAATCCGAAAAAGAATATCGGAATGACAATAATAAGGATGAGTATGAGTACCGTGAGTATCGCCGAAAGCGCGGCGCGCCCGCCCGTAAGACGAAGAAGCGTATTGTAGAGCGGCCGGAAAGTGATCGTGAGTACCACCGCGAGAAAAAGCGCGGGAAGATACGGCTTCAAAATGAAAAAGGTGAGGAGCGTTGTGACAATCGCTAGGACGAAGAAAAAACTTATCTCAATTTTGCGCGAGACTGGCATATCATCGTTTGGATTTTTGCTCTTTTAATTCCTCAAGGTTTCTTTCCATTCGATCAAGTTTCCTAGACATATCGATGAGAAGTGTTCCCTCCGCGCGAACTTCATTTTCCGTTTTCTCTTCGAGTTTCTTCTCATGCGTAAGACCGGAGAGAATGATGTGGTCTCCGATAAAGAAGGAAACGAAAAGGCCGGTAAGGAGGAGAACGATGGCGCTGAGCACCATCGAAACTGGCGCGCCAAAGATAATCGCGAAGATGCCACCGCTTGCTTCGAACATATCGGCCGTGTGCCAGACGCCTCGCCAAAACATGACGACCGCGATTCCTCCGATAATGCCATAGACAATCGGCACGCGAGCGAGCTTGCTACGTGTGTCGTCTTCGATTTTATCGAAAAATCTGATAAGTGATTTCATGCTATTTGCGCTATGTTCTGGCCCGCACACGCCTGAAAAATAGGGTGCCGATAGAACCTGCTACCGATAACAAGAGGATACCATGAATAATCGCCCCTATGAAAGGTACTACTGAAATGATGGAGAGGAACATGATTCCCAAAAGGACTGGACGATACGAAAGCGGAAAAGCTGAACGCTTGAAGAAGAATTGCTCGCTCCACGCGCCGAGAAGTATCCCCGCATAACCCCAGGAAAGCAGTAGGAGGAGAAGGAAGAGCGCCCCAAGCACGAGCGCGATGGGGATACCGACGACGGAGAGCAAAAGGAGCGGGATCGCGAGCGGGAAAAGAATGATGATCAAGAATCCTCGAAGTACGCGCATCCAGAAATGCGGAAGCGTCTCAAGCAGAACTTCCTCGGTGCGCTCGCGGATAAGGAAGAATAACAAGAAGCCGAGCGCGAGCATCATAAGAATCTTGAGCGAGAAGAATCCACCAATGAACGTATCGCCCGGAAATTCTATGCCGCTGCCCTGTGCCTCGTCAAGAATAACCTTACCGGCGATCGCGACACTAAGGGGGGCTGCCGTTTTCCCGCGCGCGTGATGGATGAAATCTCCGCCAATGCGCGCTGGCTCTTCAAACGCCGATTTCCCCCACAGTTCAAGATTCCCCTCTATCGCTCCCGCGAGTAAAAACTGGCCAGAGTATACCTGCACGTCGCCTAAGACTTTGCCGCGAATCTCCACATCACCCCCGATCACGTACAGTGATCCTTTGATCTCGGCCGTAGAGCCTATCACCACCTTGGAACCGATCGCGACGACATCATCTTGAACCACGCCGTCAATCATGAGGACTCCGCCCAAAAGACGAGCGTCATCTCCCACCGCACCGACCAGCCGCACCTCCCCTCCTACAAAAAAGACATCTTCAGAGATTTCACTTTGGCTGAAGATCGTCTTCCCTACCGCAAAAGCATCTCCGGTCACCTTTCCTGCAAACGTAGCCGTTCCTCCCACGGCATAGACATCATCAGGAACATTCTCGGCCCCCTTCAGAAAATAGTCACCGACATGGACGGAGGATGCAAAGGCAAATAACGGAAACAAAAGTATACCCAGCAGTAAAAATGGTTTTCTCAGCATGGGGATAGTATATCTTACTTACTGAATAACTTATCACAAATGACTGAATGACAAAGGGAAAAGGGATCTTCTGGTTATTCCGTAATTCAGTTATGAGTTACGTGTCATTCAATGCTTCTACCCTTCTAGCTTCAATAGCTTTCCTGCCTTTTTTACATGCGCGAACATTCTGAAGAAAAACCAAAGCGACAGGCTAAGGTAGACGGCATTGGAGACGAACGCGCCGAGAAGAAGGTTGGTCGGAATGCTTCCTTGTGCGATAACGGCACGCATACCCTCGAACACATACGTTGACGGGAAAAGATATGAGACCGGCTGTAAAAAGTTTGGAAGAACGGAAACTGGATAAAATACCGCCGAGAAGGGCTGAATGAGCAAAATGAATCCGAAGGCGAGTATTTGTGCCGAAGTCCCGAATCGTAAAATGATCGAAATCGTGAAGATACCGATAGCGGTGCCGAAAAGAAGCAAATTGATCATGAACGGAATGAGGGCAAACCCAAACGTGAATAGATTGAAGTTATAAAATAGAAAGGCAAGCCCGGCCAGAATGACCGCCACCGCCGCGATCCGAACTACCGCAAGGAGAAATGTCGCAGTCAGGAACTCGGAAAGTTTGAGTGGAGTTACAAAAATATTCAGAAAGTTCTTTTCCCAGACCTCTTCGAGAAAGGAAATGGACACCGCCCGTTGCGATTGGGAAAGAAGGTCCCAAAAGATGATGGCTCCGAGCAGCACCGTAACCGCATTGAATCCCGCAATATTCATACGTTCAATATAGGCGCTGAGAAATCCCCAAAGCAGGAGCTCCATCACCGGCCAATAGACAAGGTCCATGATGCGCGGCATTGAGCGCTTGTAGAGATACAAGTGACGAATGAGCAGAGCGTTGATGCGATGGAATTTCATGAATATAAACTTAACAAAACACAAACTTAACAAAAAACCAAACAAACTCACAAACCAAAAAAAAGCACAAACATGTGCTGTGTTTGTTGTTTTGTGCTTTGTTTGGTCTTTGTGTACTGTGCTTTGTGCATACTTTATTGCTCTGCTCGGGCTATGTGCAAAAACACATCATTGAGGTCCTCATGTCCATATCTCTTCACGAGATCCGCGGGGGTGCCTTCATCTTTGAGACGACCATGTTGAATAAAGATGACTTTGTCGCAGATTTCTTCAACCTCTTCCATATTATGCGACGTGTAGAGGATCGTAACCCCACGCTCTGTTTTGATGCGCTGGAGCATGTGCCGCGTGCGGTCGGCGATGTCCGGATCGAGCGAAGCAGTGGGCTCATCAAGCAGGAGGAGCTTTGGGTCGTTGAGGAGCGCTTTGGTGAGGTTGAGCCGAGTGAGTTGTCCGGTCGAAAGGTTGGAGGTCATCTTCGTCATAAATTCGCGTATCTCGAAAAAATCCGCAAGACTCTCTATCTTTCCCCGCACGTCTGGAACGCCGTACAATCTGCCAAACGTGAGCAGGTTTTCCCTCACGGAAAGATTTCCCGGAAGAGAAACATAGGGAGAGGAAAAATTCATGATCTGCAGCACCTCCTCCCTATGCTTGGAGAGCTCCTTACCGAAAATACGAATAGTGCCACTGGTTGGAGTAATGAGGTCAAGGAGCATTTGGATCGTTGTGGTCTTTCCGGCTCCGTTTGGCCCCAGAAGTCCGGTGATCGTGCCCTCTTCCACGTTAAAGGAAAGCTCGTCTACAGCGCGAACCGATCCAAATACCTTTACCAGATTTCCAACTTCTATAATCGTGGTCATCCTTTGATGATACCTTGTTTCTCGTCTTTTTTGAAGCGCTTCACGAGCTCGGAGCTTGAACGGATCTTTCCGCCCTTCCCGACATTAAATATAGTTGTGATACCAAGTTCTTTGCAGAGCGCTACTTCCGGATTAAGCGTCGAGGTCTTTTTCTTGGCATCTTTCGGCGTTCGATCTCCACCATTCGCGAAAATGTCAGGCAAGAGTTGTCGAAGCTCGCGGCACACGCTTCGGTCAGAATCGTTTTTCTTGTGCGAAGTGAGCATCACCTCGTCAACTGCGGCGAGCGATTCAAGGATTTCTTTTCTGTCCCGTTCGGGCATAAAAGTAAATCCTTTTTTTGCGATAAGCCAATTGTCATTATTTAAAATCACGACGAGCTTACCGCCTAATTTCTTGGCCGCGTTGAGTAAACGAACATGCCCGACGTGGAGGGGGTCGAAGCCTCCTGAAACTGCCACAATGATTTTCTTTTTTGCCCGCGTCATATCTTGTTTCTCATAATCCGCCCCTATCAAACCACTTTTTCAGTTGAAACATTACACGGCATCTATTCCAATATTCTGCAGAATATTGGAATAGATGTAGATGCACTACTTTTCTCCGAGCCGATTGAGTGCTGCGAGCGCGTAGGCTTTGGTATTTGGGAAAATATCCATGGTCAAGAGATCCTCTTTCGTGCACCAACGGCATTCATCGCTTCGATCGTTTTCATTCAAGACGGCTATTTTGTCAGTTTTGGAAGTGGCGAAATAGATTAAATCAATATGTTCATGTGGCGATATTGTGACATCATTGCCACGCATCGGGTGCCGATACATTGCGACAGGCGGCAATAAATCTCCTGGCTCTCCTCGAGTCAATTGTTTTCCACCCACAAGTTCAATATCGAGCCCGACTTCTTCTTTCACCTCCCGATGGGCAGCCTCGATCGGATCTTCATCAAGTTCGATATGACCACCTGGCCCGAGCCATCTCTTCACTTTATCGTGCATACGCAAAAGCACCTTGTTCTTGTGCACAATGAAGACCTCAACCGTAAAATCTATTTTTTCGTGGATGTGGGGCATAGAAAGATAATTTTCAATTTACCATTATCAATTCTCAAACTAGGCGTCAAAGTAATTTTCTCCAGTTTTGTAAGCTTCGATGGCAGTATCGCATGCGCCGAAGCGAGGCGTGGGAAGGTCGTGTAGGTCAAACCACTTCCATTCTTCGCATTTATGCGGTTCACACACTTTCGGCTCGCCGCTCTTCCAATCCGCAATGAGCCCTATATCAACATAGTGCTTAGGCGCATAGGCCTTGAGATTCATAAGCCGATTGAATCGGACATGCTCGATCTCCATCCCCGTTTCCTCCGTCACTTCCCGTTTCGCACAGGTCTCAAATGATTCCATATGCTCCAAATGCCCGCCCCGGCCACGCCCACTCACCGGCTCCATGCGCACCCTTGCGTTTGCACATGAGTACTTTTCCATCCTTTATAACCATAATGCCTAACCCTACTTTGGGCCGCTGTGCTTTGTCCATATGATTATTGTACATTCTTTAACAATCTTTTGAGAACTTCAAGCGGGAGCCCAAGCACACTCTCAAAGGTGCCGTCAATTCGGAGGTACGGCCTGATGAGCGGAGATTGGGGTGTAAATCCTCCGGCGTATTTGTACATTGTTCCTTCTCTTAAGAACGCTTCGATTACTTCAGGAGGTAATGTCGAAAAATATACTTTTGATATTTCGCGCTCGGAGAGAGATTTGCCGCTGGCTGTATTCGTGACCGTGATGCCGTTAACACACTCGGCCGGATATTCGCTTCCACTGAAGGTTTCAAGAAAATGGCGCGCCTCCGGAAAGTCTTGCGGCTTCTCTCGAAGCTCGCCGTTCCAGACGATGACTTGGTCGGCGGTGATAAGTAGCGCGGGTTCGTTTATTCGCGGGAGCAGTGCTTCGGCCTTCGCGCGAGAAAGGCGAAGTGGTAATTCATACAAATCTTCATGCCGAATGGCCTTCTCATCAATGTTTGAGACCAAGATGTCAAATGTATAGCCGGCTTCGGTAAGTACCTGCTTCCGATTTTCAGATTGTGAACCTAAAATGATTTTCATAAAAGTATCCTTCTATTGGTGTGCATGAAGAAGAAAGATGTTAGCCGCATCTGTATTTGCTACACTTTACTTAGGTAAAGTGTAGCAAATTCATGCTGATATCTTTTCAACTTTGCCGTTAAGAAAAATGGGGTGCACACCAAAGACCTCTTCCTTCCACCCAAGGGCTTCAGAGACGGGATGCAGAATGTATATCGGTTTCTTGTAGTGAAAGGCGATGGCCATCTCCATAAGCGTGTTGCCGCCGATGTAACCCCCCACCCCATTCTTTTTCTCATTAACGACGAGAATGGCGTCGCATGATATGACTTTTCTAAAATGACTGTTGATAAGCCAGCGTTTCCTTGCGTAGTCTTTTTTGTTTTTGAACCAGGTTTTGTAGGTCTCAACTCTAAAATCACCGCTTTGCTTCATTCTTTGCGCAGTATGCGGCAGCTTCACCCCAAACCCAAGTTTCTTTAGTTCCTCTCCGACTTCAAGAGCCTTGCTAAAAAATGCCGCGCTCGAACAAATGGTAATTGTCTTTCTAGTTTTCATTTCTTTGGCTATTCTGATATTCTCAAGAATATCAGAATAGATTCTTTCCCTAACCGACCGTGCCGTCTTTGCGCTTATGCAGAATAAGTTCGTTGCCGTCGGGGTCGGCGACCATAGCCATAAAACAGACGCCGTGTTCTTGAAGCGGTTGTACGATTGTAATTCCTTTCTTCTTGAGCTCTTTCAGCGCACCCTCTATATCTTGAACAGCAAGCGCTATTGAAGTGCTGTTCTTGCGATTCTTCGCGCTTGGCCCCTTTCCATAGGTACCTAGGGCCAGTGTCACATTACCGACATCAAACTCCGCCCACGCACCCTTGTATTCGCTTATCTTTTTAAGTCCGAGGACGTCTTTGTAAAACCGCAAGGATTTCTTGAAGTCCGACACATTCAAAAAAACAAAATCAATTCCTTTTATTTTCATGATGTCAATTTTATTACTAATACCTTCTTGCCATAGCTAGTTAGCGAAGCAAGTTAAGACCAGTGCTCGTATCATGCACGCGATGAAGTTCCCCGTCAATTTTGTGGATAAAGACTTCTAGCGTTGCGGTGGTGGTGAGCGTATGAATATGTCCGCTAAGTGTCCTATAATCAGTCCGCCCAAACGAACCGTGAAGGTGAAGTAAGGGTTCTTTTTCTTTCCACGAGATGTTGCCGTCTATGCCGACCACCTCCAGAAACTCATTGAAGGTACGGCTGATGTATTCTTTCTTCTTCTCGCTGTAGTACGAGAGTTTGACCAAAGAGGCGGAACCGATGGCAAATATCCATCCCGCGCGTATATCTTTTTCTTTCACAAAGAGAGTAAGTGCCGAAACTGCCTCCTCATTCGGGTCGAAGCGAATAATCTCATGCCATGGATTTGATAACAAGTGCTTCATACGCTGCATCAACTCAAAGCTATTACTTTACTTTGCACAAATTTCATCCACCTCTGCTTCACTTTACTTGGGTAAAGTGAAGCAGAGGTGGACTTTAAAATGAAAAAATCAACTACACTCCATGACACTTCTTATATTTCTTGCCGCTTCCACACCAGCAGGTTCGCAATGCTTGTTCAAGTTGGTGTATTTGGAGTTTAACACCATCATCACCCTGAGCTTTCATGTTCCGATAAACATGCAACTGATAATATAAATCCTCATCAGAGCTTCCTGACATCTTTTTCCTGTGTTCCTCATTTAATTCTTCCCATCGTTCCCGCGAAAGACTCGAATCTGCACATTCTCCTTTATATTGCTTTATCCATTGAGAAACATTGGGTGGTATTTCAACTGGATGTTCCCTTTCCCAAGCCTCGACATCAAAATTTGAGGAATCAAAATGTGAAGATGTTTCGTTCATTTGAGTTATCTTTTATGGTGCGGAGCATTTATCAGTCCACACTGTTTGTATTTATAAACCTTGCCTGTAGCGGAATTCACTGCCCCACAAAAGCAGGGGTCATTTCTGCCGATTTTCGAGCCGTCTGGATTGGTTGGAGCTGACGACCTTGATACATTACCCTGATGCTTGGCGTCAGATTCCTCATCGCCCGAACCGATGAGTTGGGCTTGCTCATGCACTTCCTGCAATTTGATTTGTTCCGGCAGAGGTGCGGCTCCCCCAACATGCGGAAATACATTCATGACTTGCGCTACGATATTTTCCTCCATCTCTTTGAACGTCCGCAGTCCTTCCTTCTTGTACTCGACGAGCGGATCGCGTTGGCCATAGGCGCGCAGGTTTACGCTACCTCGTAGATAATCCATGATTTCAAGATGCTCAACCCAAAAAAGATCAATGGTTTGGAGGATGAGTCGTTGGACGCTCGCGTAAAAATCAGTGCCGAGCTGTTTCTTTTTTTCTTCGACGGCCTTTAAAAACGTTTCGTTCCCCGCACCGATGAGGGTTACATATTCTTCTATGGCCTCACTCTCTCCGATGAGAATCTTGCGGCGACGCTCATACACCACGCCGCGTTGATGATTGAGCACGTTGTCATATTCGAGCACATGCTTCCTTGCATCGAAGTTGAATCCTTCGATTTTCGTCTGTGCGGTTTCAAGCGAACGGGTGATGATCCTATTTTCAATCGGCTCATCTTCAGGGATGCCGAAGCGTCCCATCACGTTTTTGATCGTATCGGCCGCAAACACCCGCATCAGCGTATCTTCCATGGACACGAAGAATTGCGTCTCACCCGGGTCACCTTGCCTACCCGAACGCCCTCGGAGTTGATTGTCGATGCGCCGCGCTTCGTGCCGTTCGGTGCCGAGGACGAACAATCCTCCGACGGCTTTTACCGCTTCCGCCTCTTCTCTTTTTTGCGGATTTCCTCCAAGCTTGATGTCCACACCGCGGCCTGCCATGTTGGTGGCAACCGTTACGGCACTTTTGCGTCCGGCCTGGGCGATAATTTCCCCTTCACGTTCATGATTCTTGGCATTCAGTAATTCATGCGGTACGCCCACCGAACGAAGGTACTCCGAAAGCACTTCGTTTTTCTCGATGGATACCGTGCCAATGAGTACCGGCTGGCCCTTTTTGTTTAATTCAGCGACCTTCCTCGCGATTGCTTTGAATTTTCCTTTCTCGGTCTGGAAAATCTGGTCATTTTGGTCCTTGCGCGCGATTGGCTGGTTGGTGGGGATCGAAACGACGTCGAGACCATAAACTTTGTAGAACTCTTCGGAACTCGTCTTCGCCGTACCGGTCATACCGCTAAGCTTTTTATACATGCGAAAATAATTCTGGAACGTGATGGACGCGAACGTTCGGGATTCTTTCTGAACCTTTACTCCCTCCTTCGCTTCGATTGCCTGATGCAGACCTTCGCTCCAGCGTCTCCCCGGCATCATGCGACCGGTAAATTCATCAACGATAATGATCTCGCCGTCCCGTACAACATATTCCTTATCGAGATGAAAAAGTGCCTTGGCCCGCACCGCCGTCTCGAGGTGGTGTACATATTTAATACCTTTTTCGGTATAGATGTTGTCCACCCCGAGCGTCTTCTCCGCCTTTTCGATGCCCGAGGGAGTGAGCTGGATGGCCTTCTGTTTTTCATCAACTGTAAAATCAGCATCTTTTTCGAATCCCCGCGCGATTCCGGCGAATCTTCCGTAAAGATCCTCCGAATCCCCCGTAGGAGCCGAGATAATGAGGGGCGTTCGCGCTTCATCGATAAGGATAGAGTCGATCTCGTCTACGATCGCGTAGTTAAAATCGCGCTGACGGAGACGGTCGGGAGAATACTCAAGATTATCCCGAAGATAGTCGAACCCGAACTCATTGTTGGTGCCGTAGGTGATATCCGCGGCGTAGGCTTCATGCCGCGTACATGGTTTTAAAAATTCGTGCACTACTTTAAAACTTCCAAGTTGATCCCTTATTTCGTCCAATTTGTCTTTTCCCACGTTTGGAGATTTGGAATTTGTTTCGGATTTCGGATTTCGGATTTCGGATTTTTCAGAGATATGGGTTGGGTCATACAAAAAAGAAGTATCGTGATTGATAACCCCGACGGAAAGGCCGAGGAGGTTATGCACCTGTCCCATCCAGACTGCGTCGCGACGTGAGAGGTAATCGTTTACGGTAACGACATGTACGCCTTTTCCTTCGAGCGCATTCAAATACGACGGCAGTGTCGCCACGAGCGTCTTGCCTTCGCCGGTCCGCATTTCTGCGATGCCGCGATTATGAAGCACCTGCCCGCCCAAAAGTTGTACGTCAAAGTGCCGCTCGCCCAAGGTACGCCTCGCCGCTTCACGCACGAGCGCAAACGCCTCCGGCAATAGGTCATCGAGCGTCTCCCCCTTTTGCAAGTGAGCCTTAAGTTCTGCCGTCTTTTCTTTTAGCACATCCGAAGAAAGACCTTGCACCCCCGCCTCGAAGCTGTTTATCTTCTCTACATTTCCGTAAAGGGGCTTTAACTTAGCCGCGGTATCGTCCCCGAACAACTTCTTGATATGGTCGAACATGCGGCAATACTAGCATAAATAACGTATAACTGAATTATCCGGACACGTCAAAACTCCCCCAACAAATGTTGGGGGAGTTTTGCTTTATCGTCGGCGCTTTGTGGTTTTGCGCTTCTTAGTCTTCTTTGCCGTCTTGCGCTTCTTCGTCGCCTTTCGGCGTTTCTTTTTTGCCATTTTTTCTTGGAAAAAGAATCCGTACGGTCAGGATCGAGATCATCGTGTCAGCCGTTTTTCTTTTTTTCGATTAGCTTACAATGAGAAAAAATTTCGACCTCCTTAATTATCACAATAATAAATTGCTAATACAATGGCTTCTTCTGCAACGTGTGGATAACTTGACCGCAATTTTCTTGACTTCATTTCTCTACTCCTCTTCAAGTTCAGATTATCTTCTAGAGAACTAAATC
>CAZOIN010000058.1:0-7591 GCA_964579985.1 uncultured Candidatus Saccharibacteria bacterium | reverse complement strand
ACACCGAGAGCGACATTCCCTTTTTGGAGTTGGTGGAGAAGCCCATCTGCTTTAATCCGAACGCGAAACTCTACGCTCATGCGAGACGCAACCACTGGCGCGTGGTGGTTGAACGAAAAGATGTAGTGTACGAGATACAGTAATTAGAAGGTAGCAAATAGAAAGCAGGGGAGAAAGGACATAATAAAAAAACAACGCGCTGTCACCGCGTTGTTTGCGAAGAGCTAGTCCTTCACGCTTTTCCCGTGAGTTCCGCCCAGTTTTGTTTAGGGCGGAGACGTTTCGAGCCCTTAGCGCAGAGGGGGCATACTGCCGGGCCGTCCCAGACCGTAATGTCGTAATGGGCAAACGGAACTATTTTGGTGTCCTCAATTTGCCATACGTTTGATCGGTGGACGAGCACCCCCGCCACCGGAGCAAAGGTAACCGGTGAACCGTTTCCTGCTCGGATGCCGTTTCGCACCCGCATGAAGGTATCGGAGGTAGTCATGAGCTCCTCAACTTGCAGAGCCACTTCACCTTCCCTAATCTTGAACCGTTTCCAGTCCTGCGCTTTTTCGGCTCCCTTTTCAGTGAAGTCGTGTTGTGCGTTCAGCCAAATCGCCACATTCTGTGAGAACACGGCTCCTGCGTGATCAGAACCAATAACCCAGTCAATCGGTCCTGGGTACACGTCTTTGATGCTCTTAGCAAGAGCTTGTGCAGCGACATAGCAGACATTTGAGAAACGAAGGGCTCGAAGCGTGTCCACGAAACCGTTACTGCATTTTCCCGTGGTTAGCTCGGCATGAGGCCGTGAAGGGCCGCCATCGTGAATCCAAAACGCTTCGGCTGCTTCGAGCATTTCTCGCAATTGGGGTTCAGTCAACGAATGGTTTGTGTAGTCGATCCACGCAACCTCTTTGAGTTGTTTAAGAGTCATGCCGCTCCTTTCTCTTTCTCCGCCAGCGCCTGTTCAACTTCGGCGTTGAGCGCAAGCACAGCAGAGATCGGGTTCTCGGCTTCGTAGATGGGCCGCCCCACCACAAGGTAGTCCGAGCCGTCCAGAATTGCCTGCCGCGCGGTGCCGACTCGTTTTTGGTCGTCTGTTTTTGCGCCGGTTGGACGAATTGCGGGAGTAACGATGACAAAACCGTCAGCGCACTCTTTTCGAATGAGTGCCGTTTCTTGTGGAGAGGTTACGACTCCATAGAGACCCGCTTTTCTTGCCAAGCAGGCGAGATTAACGATGTAATCTTGAAGTTCGCGTTTCTTCTCTTCTTCAGTGTCTCGCTGTTCGTAGAACACCGATTGCTCCCATAAGTCGCCGTACGACAGACTCGTCAGAAGCGTGACGCCGAGCACCAGTGGGGGAGGATTTGTCTTGCCCGCTGCTTCACAAGCAGCTTGCATCATCTTTAATCCGCCGTCGCAGTGGAGGTTGAACATCCAAACGCCGAAGTTGTTAAGTTCGGCGACTGCATCCGCCACTGTGTTCGGAATGTCCTTGAACTTGCCGTCGTAAAACGCACGACCGCCGTTCTCCTTGATTTTTTCAATGAGACGAGGCGCAGCGCCAGCCGTAATCTGTCTGAAACCAATCTTGAATCCGCCAACATGCGGAGCCAACTGGATAACCAGCTTTTCCGCTTGTTCAAGCGGCGTATCAAGCGCCAGAATAATCCGGCTACTGTTTCCTGAATCACTCATAGTTGCCCTTCTTTTCAGTTGTTTTATGTGCGAAAATCGCCTTAATTCAGGCGAAGTTACCCATTCGGGTTTCCGCTTTGCATACTACCCCCCCCACAGCGAAAAGCAAGAAAACTCTTCAGAAATAGTTAGAGAGCACTTGCCCTCCACGGATAAGCGCGTTTTTTTTGACTTTTTCCCCAGGTACGGACAGAATGGGGGAAATGAGTTCTTTGGCAATTCCGCCAGACTCTTTACAGAAAGTGAGGTTACTCATGTATCTGATTCAAGGCTGTTGGTTTCAGACAAGAACCGCGTTGGATATTGAGACTGATTCATTCGTGGATCCAGTAGTGGTGGTAAGACCGGCGCTCCTTCGAGCCATGTTTTATGGCGTACTCCACCCGGAATTGGAGTGTTGCGGTTACCTCTTTCATCCCGATCGGGTGAACTTTCCCGACCCGGCAGAAGGCTGGATAAGGGACGAATGTGGAGAGTCCGTCCTCTATAGCGTATCGGTGACTGCCGAAAAGACATCTTTTACCAAAGTGTATGGTAATCGCAAGGACTCGATCGATTGTACGCTTCTGGAAAAGCGCGGAAATATCTGGATAGGCGAATACAGCGGTGAACAGGTCGGCAGGGGAGCGATGTGGGCTTCGATCGTTCTACTTGATTCGCAGTTCTTCGATCCAGGCGATTTTGCCCGTTTAACCAAAAAAGCCGTTCTGCATAAATGGCACGACCCCCAGAGAAATTAATGAAGGAACAATACTGTTTTGTTTGCGGCGTTGCGATTGCGGAGTGTATGGGTTTTACGGTGGCGGGCGATTTTATGCTCGCATTGGAAGGGAAGTTGCCCTGGCCTCACGTGAGAGAGCGCTGCGCGGTATGCGGCGTGAAAGCTCTTGTTGAAAAAACGCCACCTTCTTCAGGCAATTGAAGAACGAAGAATGGCGACCCAAGGAGAAAGGTCGCTGTTTTTTTGTTACCAAACGCGGCTTAAAGTATTAGGGAAGTAGCGAACTACCTCCCTAATGTCCTTCGTCATCAAGCGTACCGCGAGCTATTGTTCCTCGCGGAGCACTGATACTCCACGTATCAGGATTAAGATTGAGAAGGACTTTTCCGTTTTCTCGTCTTGCCGAGAACGTGTTTCTGACGACGTCGACTGCGCTTACCAAGTAGCGCTCTTTCGTTACGTCGTGCTCAACCCAGCTTACACGGGGAGTGAGCCTCTGTACGATAAGCGGCATTACTACCACCTCCTTTCAGGTTTTTCCGCTTGAGTATGAACTACGGACTATACTAAGCTAAAATATCCCCTTTTTCAATATATCAAAAAACAGTTCACGGTGGAAAACATTACTAAGTTTGCATAACACATCACTACCTTACTTCGAAGTAAGGTAGTATAATACGAGTATGTCACGATTTAAACCGGAAAGACTTTTAGGCAAGGAAAAGTACAAACTTCTTCATGAGTTCTGGACAACGATATCCTTGCTTGAAACGGTTGAGGAAATACAGAATTTTCTTAAAGACTTGTTAAGTGAAACGGAAGCAGTGATGCTCGCCCGACGGCTAAAAATTGCTCAAATGATCTATCAAGGGAAGAGCTATGAAAACATACAAAGGATACTGCACGCCGCTCCAGGGACTATCGCTTCAGTACATTCGTGGCTTGATGGAGGATTCGGAGGATACGTGAAGGGTATTCAGAAATTAAAGCAGGAGCTAGGTCGTCAAGCGGTGCTTCAAGAAAAGAAAGAAAGAGCTCGAGACCCGTTTTCACTCGAGCGACTCAAAAAGAAGTATCCTCTACATTTCTTGTTGTTCAATGCCGTAGACGAAATTAAATACCGTGCTCCGAAAAGACTTAGAAAATAATCTTTGTCTCCCCCCTACCTTACTTCGAAGTAAGGTAGGGGGGAACAAGCAGGAACTATTGTTGGCGAAGGAGGTGTGAGTGGAGACGATCGGGTTCGAGAGGTTCGAGTGCAATGATTTCGATTGGCAAACGCTCTTTTTCGATAAACGCGCGAAGCGCCTTTTCAAGTCGCGTTTGGTCGTAGCCTATGGCGACGATATCCGGCTTCCATTGTCTAACGGCACTCCAGTTGCCAAGCTCTTTATCTCCCGCAACAGCTAGGTCCACAAGCCCGCTCGCTTTAAGCATCTTCAGACGTTCTTCCAGAGTGTGTGTGGGAGCGTGTTTTTTTATCCGAGCCACAATTTCATCTTGTGCGACCGAGGCGATGAGGCGTTTTCCCAATCGTCTGGCTTGCTTTAAAAAAAATCGATGTCCGTCGTGAAGACCGTCAAATGTTCCGAAAACCAATACCGTTTTTTTCTTTGTCATACTCACTACTATACCAAAAAAAATCCTGCCAACCTTGAGAGGGCTGGCAGGAGCCGGAACCGCATCAATTCAACGTCCGCAGTCGGGCTATAAGCCCCTGGACAGAGTAGCGTCTCTCAATGGTACGGCAACATGCACTTACAAAACAAATTCCCCGCGCCTCCTTGGCAGCGCGGGGGCAACGACAGAAGAACTGTGTAGAACTCCATGGTAACTGAATTAGAGCAGTAAGACAACAAAAGGCCAGCGAACACCCAGCTAACGTGTTGATGGTGAGAAAGCCATCTCAAAACGTTAGGCCATGTGAACGCCGGCAAAGGCAAAAGACAGACTAGAAATTAGCTGAGACCGCGATAAGAGATAAAATTAACTCAGAAGGACAGGTGGAGGTGGGGGAACCCCGCTTGAAGAAGAAGTCCAACACTCAAATCGCGATCTCGGATAATATCTCCGATCTGTAATGAACTAACCTCAATGTTACTCCGACCCTTGGGCTTGTCAACAAATCAAAACCTTGACCAGATACTCATTCAGTTCGCGTTGGTCCATGTCGTAGAAATGTGTGTCGTCGTTAAAAGGTATTTCTCGAATGGAATGGGAAGATGAGTAAGCTGAGGCTGACGGAAATCTGGATTGTGGTACTATACGGTATCGGCTAGATGGTCGGACAGGGAATTCTTAACCTCACGAGCACTTTTAGAAATGTTTCGCAGGGCGTAACTACCCCTGTCCTTGTCATCATTACCTAATTTTTATGAGGTGTGGGTATGGCTCAATCGAAATCGCGTACAGAAACGGGGCAGTCCAAAAGAGTAGGAAAGGAGGACGCTAAGCGGTCGCTCATTCTTTTTCATGGCTACAGCGGCAGCCCCGATGATTTTGCAGATTTTCCCGAAATCCTTTCCAAAGAACTGGATGCGTTTGTGTATGTTCCGCTTCTTCCCGGACATAACACCAGCGTCCGCGATCTTATGTCTTTTGACTATGATCATTTTTTCACAGCGGCGAGACAAGCGGTCAAGGAAGTTGCTACGCGAGGACACCCGTTCGCCATAGGCGGACATAGCTTCGGCTCATTTCTCGCCATGCAAACTGCCGCGGAAACAAACCCTTCCGGTCTTTTTACCACGGTCATTCCTCATAAATTGCGCTTTCCGTTTACTCCTCCCATCGGAAATATTCTCGCGAGCATAAAACCGCTCTGGACCAAGCGTCTGTCTCCTTATGAACTCGAGGCACGTCGAAACGCCATCTTTTATCCTGAAATGCCAGGGAAAGGTCTTGCTCTGGTTTCCGAGGGCAATTGCCGAAACCAGAAGATAACGGCGAAGATAAGCTGTCCAGTGCTCACTGTTCATATTCAAAAGGATACGTTAGCCTATCCCGAAAGCGGAGCCATGAGCATCAACGGGGTCAAGAGCTCAGTACAGAAGAATCTTGTCCTGGACAATCCCGGCCACAGTGTTTTTTTCTACAAAGAAAACCGAGAGACGCTCATGAGTACCCTCCTTGAATTTCTCAATGACGCTTTCAACCAAACCAATGAGCGCAACTGAAAAGAGAGTAGCGGCAATCATACCGACATACAATGAAGGTCAGCGGCTCCGTCCGGTACTCGAATCTCTTTCGGAATGCGGAATAATCCAAGAGATCATTGTGGTAGACGATGGTTCGACCTATCCCCCTCTCTGGTCAACAACATTTCCAAAGGTACGCCTTATTCGCCACGAGAAAAATGTCGGGAAGGGCGCTGCCATGGAGAGTGGTATACGCGCCACGAATGCCACCTATATATTTTTCTGTGACGCAGATCTTATTGGTTTCCTTCCCGAACACGCTGAAGCTATTATTACGCCGGTCATTTCGGGAACCTACCGAACATTCTTGGGTATTCGAGCAAACCCAGAACAGCAGGCAGTATTTCTTTTTGCCTTAAATTCCGGCGAGCGATGCGTCTATCGAACTGATTGGGAAACCCTCCCAGCCTTTTACAAGAAAGGATTTCGAGTAGAGACCGGCCTTAACTTTTTCGCGAAAAAGAACGGAGATAAATTTGGCTACAAGGTGCTCTCCTATCGGCAAACGCTTAAAGAAAGAAAATACGGCATGTGGGAAGGCATTAGGGAACGGTGGCGCATGATCTATGAAGTCGGCACAGCCTACCTTCGAATTATACTTTTTGATTTTTGGCGGCCACTGAACTAATTTTCCAGGTATGCAAAGAGATAAAAGCATTTAATCAAAAATCTTGACCAAATACTCGTTCAGATCGCGCTGGTCCATGTCATAGAACTGCTTTCCTTCACTGTAGAGCCTTGTCGCGAGTTCGACGCCAACAAAACGCCAATGCCACGGCTCATAAATATAGTACGCGTTGCCTTTGGGGTAGGAAAGAACAAACCCATATTTGTGCGCGTTTTGCGTCAGCCACATAAAACTTGAGGTGCTATCGAATTTTTCAAAGGAAGCCCCAAGGGGCGGAGTCGTGAGATCAACCGTGGTGCCAAGCTGATGCTCGGAGTAGCCTTGTTCCGCGGAGAACGTATTCGCTCCGCTTCCGTACGTTACTTTATATTTTGATTTTAGGTCCGTTTGTGTTTCGAATGAACGGAAGGCGGATATGAGCTGTACCTCTACTCCAGCATCTTTTGCTTGTCTGAGAAGAATTTCAAGATAGGGGAACGCACGCGCGTGAAAGTATTCCTCTTTGCCTAGGTACACATAGTCCTTTGGGATAAGCGTCAATTTTTCTGGTGTGTAATGTTCATTCAAAAAATATACTTTTGAATACTTGATCAAAAGCTCCGGATCGGTTTTTGAGAGTTTTTCCAATTCCGTGACGGTGCCGCTAAGTCTTTGTACCGCCACTGCAAAGGTGCTCGCCTGTTCGAAAAGAAACCCACTTTTTTGTTGTTCGGCGGAGAGCGCGTCGAGAAGGCTGACGCTGTTTTGGGTCACTTCCGCAAGATTTTTCTCAGTCGTTTCGAGCGTGCCTTCGAGATTCGTCACGGCTGTCTCCAAGGCTTGATTCTGGACATAAAGTCTATACAAAGCGTATGACAATGAAGCGATGACGATGCCAAATAAAAGAAAAACGATGACTTTTCTATAGTTGTTCACGGCGCGGATTATATCACACAAATAGCGCTCCGCTGTTTTCTGAAATTACAGCAGAATGAAGCCAATGATACACGCGGCAAAAAGAGCGATGAGCCACACAATATTCCAAAGCACGATTGGGATAGCGATTTCTTTTTTGCCTTGAAAAAAGAGATAGGTGGAGTAGCCAAATACAATAGCGCCGCAAATGAGCGCGGACGTAACAAACGCGAGCAGGAAAGCGATCATGGGGACAGCCGATTCGGAACCAGGAACATCAAACCGCACTTTAAGCCATTCGATGACAACGCGGGAGCCGGACGCGAACAGGCTGACATAAAGCGCAAGCCCGAGCGCCTGTATAAGGCCGATAATCTTTGGCGAGTTTTTCATAGTCGAAAATAAAGACAAGCTTACGCTTCTCTAACGCATTGCGTGTCTGCTAAAGTTACGCACTTGGAG
>CAZOIN010000057.1:0-6525 GCA_964579985.1 uncultured Candidatus Saccharibacteria bacterium | reverse complement strand
TGAAGAAGGAAATCGCGCTTGAATTCGAGACAGCGGTAACCGAAGTGCTTATCGCCAAAACGAAACGTGCCATAGAGCACTTTGGCACGAAAACACTGCTCCTGGGAGGCGGTGTTATCGCCAACAAGCATATCCGCGAAGCATTCGAGACGTTAGCCGGCGAAATGCAGATTCCTTTATTCATTCCCGAGCCTTCACTCACCACCGACAACGCGCTCATGATCGCGGTTGCGGGGCTTCTCCGCTCTGCAGTAGGCACGTCGCTAATATCAAAAGAAGAAATCGAGCTCAAGGCCAAGGGAAATCTGCGACTCGAAAAGTGCTGAAAGAACTTTGAAGGAAGCCTGTATTTTTGCTACTATTTGCTGATCTTTATGGCACTCCCGGAAAAATTCCTCAAACCGTACCAGCCTCAAGAAACCGAGAGGCGCATTTACACACTCTGGGAGGAGAGCGGTTTTTTTAATCCGGACAACCTTCCGGGCGAGCGTAAGAATCCATTTACGATCATCATGCCACCTGCCAATGCAAACGGCTCTCTCCACGCCGGACATGCGCTGGTAATGACCATTGAAGACATCATGACCCGCTATAAACGCATGCGGGGATATAAGGCGCTTTGGCTTCCCGGTCTCGATCACGCCGGTTTTGAAACTCAAGTAGTATATGAGAAGCAGCTTGAGAAGGAAGGCCGCTCACGTTTTGGTATGGACCCGCAAAAACTTTACGCGGAGATCCTTGCCTTCACGCTCGAAAATTCGAAAAATATAAAATCGCAGATACGAGAGATGGGTGCTTCTTGCGACTGGACACGAGCAAAATTCACGCTTGATCCGGATATCGTCTCCGAAGTCCAGCACACCTTCAAGAAAATGTACGATGACGGACTTTGCTACCGTGGCGAGCGTATCGTGAATTGGTGTTCGAAACATGCGACTTCGCTCTCGGACGTGGAAACGGAGGATGTGGAAAAGAAAGACCCATTCTATTACTTCACATATGGCCCGTTCACGATCGGTACGACACGGCCCGAAACAAAATTCGGAGATAAATACGTCGTCATGCACCCTGATGACAAGCGCTATAGCACATTCAAACATAGGGAGTCTATCGAGCTCGAATGGATCAATGGGCCGATCACGGCGACAGTCATCAAAGATACGGCGATCGATATGGAGCTCGGAAGCGGTGTGATGACCATTACCCCTTGGCATACCGCCATCGACTTCGACATCGCCGAGCGGCATCATCTTCCGAAGGAACAGATTATTGACATGCGAGGGAAACTCCTCCCTGTCGCGGGCGAATTTGCCGGAATGAAAATAGCGGAGGCGCGACCAAAAATAGTCGAGAAGCTGAAGAAGAAAGGTCTGCTCGTCAAGATAGACGAGAACTACATACACAACGTGCCAGTGTGCTACAAATGCGGCACTCCCATTGAGCCGCAGGTTCTGCCCCAGTGGTTCGTAAAAATGAAGCCGCTTGCGGAAAAAGCGGTAACGGCAGTGGAAGCGGGAAAGATAGATTTTATTCCCGACAACTATCGAAAAATATTCCTCTACTGGATGAAGAACACAATCGACTGGAACATCTCCCGTCAGATCGTCTGGGGTATTCCGATTCCTGCAAAGATCTGCGAACAGTGCGGACATGGGATGGCTGACCTTGATGACACCCTTACGAGGTGTACCAAGTGTGCCGAAATGGTCCGAAAAGATAACGATACCTTCGATACCTGGTTCTCGTCCGGCCAGTGGCCCTTGCTCACTCTCGGCTATCCAAACGGAGCGGATTTGAAAACTTTTTATCCAACCGATACCATGGAAAGCGGCTCGGACCTTATCTTTAAGTGGATACCGCGTATGGTTATCTTCGGACTGTATCTTGCGGCCGAAGTACCGTTCAAGACAGTATATCTTCACGGCCTCGTGAATGACGCCAAAGGACAAAAGATGAGCAAGAGCAAGGGAAATGTGATCAATCCGCTCACCCTAACGGAAAAATTCGGGACAGACGCACTACGCATAGGTCTCCTAGTAGGCAATACACCCGGTACCTCGCTCTCGCTAAGTGAAGACAAAATACGCGGGTATAAAAATTTTGCCAATAAACTTTGGAATATCGCACGTTTTATTCTTGAGAGCACCGAGGGCGAGCAGCTGAAACCGGAGTTTGCGGCTTATACACCCACCGATGCGGCACTCCGCGAAGAGCGCGATAGCGTGTTCGCCGATGTCACCATGGACATGGAAACCTACCGATTCTACATGGCGGCTGAAAAACTCTATCATTACACGTGGCACACGCTCGCCGACAAAATACTTGAGGAAAGTAAGACAATCCTAGAAAATGGAGCTGCAGATGAGAAGCGGTCCCGAAAGCAATTGCTCCTCCATACACTCGATAAGACTCTGCGGGCACTTCACCCGTTTATTCCCTTTGTCACCGAAGAAATCTGGCAGCTGTGGAAGCAGCCGACCGAAAGAACGGGTATGCTAATGGTGGCAGAGTGGCCCATTAAATGAATACTGAAGTAAGAAGTATGAATTAGGGAAAAGATAAATTTATTTTTATTCAGTATTCAGTATTCTTACTTCATAATTCAATCCTATGTCTGCCTCGACTTTATTCTTCTCTCTTCTCGGTGGAGTGCTCCCTGCGCTCTTTTGGCTTTGGTTCTGGCTCCAAGAAGATAGGCTTCATCCGGAGCCGCGCTCGCTCGTCATCCTTTCATTTCTGTGCGGGATGATCGCGGTGATCTTCGCCCTTCCCGCGGAACAGTGGATCTGTGGAAAAATATTGGGAGGAGGAATGACGGAGTGTGTGGTGAGGCTTCCGCTAACTGCAAAAATCCTGGTCATCATCATCGGCCTGTCCGTCGTCGAGGAGGGGCTAAAACTGCTTGCGTCTTACTTTGGAGCTTTGCGCAACCGTGAGAATGACGAGCCCATTGACTCGCTTATCTATCTTATCACCGCGGCGCTTGGATTTTCCGCTCTGGAAAATGCGCTCTTCCTCGCGGGTGCGATCAAAGCCGGAGGATTTGTCGGGGGTTTTGACCTTGGAGTGCTTCGTTTTGTGGGGGCATCACTCCTTCACGTGGTTTCCTCGGGAACGCTAGGGTTTTTCCTCGCTCTAGGGTTCTATAAACGGGGACGCATAAAAAAGATCGACGCGTGCCTAGGACTTGTTGCTGCGATCGTATTGCACACATTCTTCAACTTGTTTATAATTAAGGGCGAAGGAAACAGTTTGTACATACTCTCCGTGTTCGCGTTTATCTGGCTCGCCGTGATTCTCCTCCTTATCGGGTTTGAAAAGGTGAAGCAACTTAAAGCATAGGTGATTAGAAATTACGAATGCATGCTCATGAAACTAATAGAATCAATAATCTATTCCCGAATTTTTCATTTGCATTATTAGTTTAGTATCATGCGTATCCATTAGTATATTAGTATCTATATTATGAAAGACAAACGATCTTTTTTTGAACGACTTACCGGAACGGTTAATCCGCCGGAAAGCGATGAAGATGGTGCAGGTGAAGAACGTCGCCTCCCCGTAAAAGGCGCCGACCGTCGGAAGGGTTTACCAATCATCGAAGAAAGCATGCCGGAAGAAGGAGAACTCACCGTTGACGTGTACCAAACTCCGGATGATATCATTATCAAGACGATCGTTGCGGGCGTCCGGCCGGAAGATTTGGATGTCTCGATCACTCGCGACATGATCACCATCCGAGGCTCGAGACAGGAATCAAGCGAAATAAACGACGGGGATTATTTCCACCGTGAGCTCTATTGGGGCACGTTTTCCCGAAACATTCTTCTCCCACAGGAAATCGATGTTGATGCATCAGAAGCAAGTGAGAAGCACGGCCTACTCACCTTGCGGCTTCCCAAATTGGATAAGAGCAGACAGACGAAACTCAAAGTCAGGTCGTCATAAAAACAAAACCCTCCGCCACAGGCGGAGGGTTTTGTTTTTACTTTTTACGATGCCGAGGCGCAGAATCGAACTGCGGACCTATTCCTCTTCAGGGAAGCGCTCTACCAACTGAGCTACCTCGGCAGCTTGCGCATTTTAGCGCAATTCCTCGGCCGCTTCAAGCATATCTAGCTCCCCGTTCCCTGGAAGAATTTGCCGACACCGCCATAGACGCCCTGCAGTTGCTCGACATAGGGCTGAATGAAGTAATACGCTCCCACTGAAAGACCAATAATGACTATCCAGTAGAGGACGCGGAAAATACTCCCCAAGATAGCAGCTCGACGCATTTTGCGGAGAAGCGCATTATTCTCCTCCACTAGGCGATGGGTCTGTATGAGTAGTTGTCGTTCTTCGGGAGTCATCCTACAAGTATATAGTACTTGGCAAATAGAAGAAATATAGATAGCCATATGAAGCGGCAGCGGGGTACATATCCTCACTTCACACTGCAGCACAATCAGTCAGGAGACGCTTCGTAAATTTGATTAGAGTAGGAGCCACCAAATGCGGTACACCAAAAGTTTTGACCACCCATCCAAAATTTCCATCCTTTGATACCGCATCGTTGCGGATTATTGGTGTCTTCCAATTGAGCAGTCAAATCATAGGTCGGTCTGTATGTGGTGCGCCCAACATTCCCGTAGGTGTAAGAAAAACAGTTGCCATTCCAAGGCGGGCATGAAGAATTTATTGGGTCCTTTGATAAACTAGAAATATAGGGCGCAAGGTCGGCCGCAAGAGCATTCCATGAAGTGCTATCATAGCTAAGCCTATATCCATTACAATCCCAACCGCAACCTGATTGCGGATAATACCCGTTCGTATCAAAAAACAAGTTGAGTGCGGTCCGTATTTGTCCCAGATCCGCGATGCGCCGTGCGTCTCGTGCTTTTACACGGGCCGTATTCAGACTGGCAAGAACGACACTCGACAACAGTCCGATAATCGAAATCACCACAAGAAGTTCTATCAAGGTGAATCCGCGCTTTGAAGCCCACTATTTTTGCATTTTGGAATTCTTACCTTTTAATGTAACAACTTACCAACACCAAGCACGTGTCTTACGAGTGTGTGTGCGTACCCCGCCTCGTTATCATACCACACGAGCACCTTCACAAGGTTGCCTGTCCCGGGTGAAGTTAAGGGGCCACCGACAACGCGCGTCATGGAAAGCTCCGCAATCGCTCCTTCGGGGCGACCGAGGATATCACTTGAGACGAGTTCATGTTCGGCAACCGCGAAAATCCCCTGCCAGCGTGTATCTTTGCTTGCCTTGGTCAGGGCGGCATTTATTTCCTCCACACTCGTATCTCGTTTGGCGATGAACGTAATGTCGGCGATGGAGCCGCAGATGACCGGCACCCGAAGCGAAATGCCGTCGAATTTCCCTTCAAGCGAAGGGTACGCCTTCGTTACCGCAATCGCGGCGCCAGTTGAGGATGGGATGATATTCTGCGCGGCGGCGCGGCCTTCCCGAAATCCTTTCTTCCCCGCGGGGCCGTCAATGAGCGCTTGGGTCGCCGTGTAGGCATGCACGGTATTCAACAGCGCTTTCTCGATACCGATTGCTTCATCGAGAATCGCGATGATCGGGCCGGCGGCATTGGTCGTACAGGAAGAATTTGAGCTTATCCTGCACTCTTTCAGCTTTTCCTCGTTGAGTCCCATGAGCACCGTACTGCATCCCGAATGCTCCTCCTTGATCGGAGCGGTGATCACCACCCGTTTTGCCCCCGCATCAAGGTGCGCCTGCGATTTCTCCGTGCTTGCAAAAAATCCCGTTGATTCGACCACCACATCCACGTCCAAGTCTTTCCACGGTAATTTCGCTGGCTCTTTTTCGCTTAAGTACTTGATTCCTTCGAGCGTACAGTCGCTCCTTCCATAGACCGAATCATGCTGTAGCAAGTACTCCATATTTGCCCTGTCCCCCAGGTCGTTGACCGCCACTATCTCAATCTCGGGGTGAGTTGCCGCCACTCTAAAAAACGCCCGCCCTATTCTTCCGAGTCCATTGATTCCTACCTTGATTTTTTTCATTTCATAATTATACATCAAGGTTCATCTTTTGTTGTGGATTGCTTTTTTGCCTTTTTATGTTTCTATTATATTAGGACTTACGCAAAACTTGATAAATAAGCAGTTGTAGTGCATCGATTGATAATTGCTTTCTGCTCGTACCACGATACTTGTTCTTTGATTCTTCCGGTTTCCAATTTCACAAAAGCGACAAGTAAAGTTTAAGAGCGACACCACAGGGCGTTAGACCCTGTGGGTCGCCAGCGGCTTACGAACATTCTGTGCCAATGTAACCCTGCGCAGAGCGCAGGGTGTCGAAGTTCGGTGGTTATTGAGAGTTTAGTGGTCATAAGAACTTTTATGAATGGCAGACTTTAATAAAAACCGCTCGTCCATATCCCCGCAGCAAGCTCTCGGGGTATTAGGCGAGCGGACTTTTATTTTGAAAACCCCTCGGTTTTCAACGCTCGCGGACTCGCTGCTTTCCGCCACGGGGAAACTCCCGTTTCCCCGACC
>CAZOIN010000056.1:0-7107 GCA_964579985.1 uncultured Candidatus Saccharibacteria bacterium | reverse complement strand
TTCATTTTGAGCGCGTCGATGGTGTCGCTTTCGGTGCTCATTCCGTTTCTTTCACGAAAACGCGAGGAAAGCAAAGAAGCCGCGCGCGCGTTCCTCGACTCCGTGTTTTCCGCGTTTTTCATATTCATCCTGCTTGTGAGTGCTGTCGCGTTTTACCTCGCTCCTGATATAACCCACCTTCTTTTTCCCGGTTTTAGCGAAGAAGCGCTCGGAACAACGGCATTCCTTATGCGCATTATGCTACTTCAACCGATATTCTTGGGAATCTCCAACCTCTTTGCGAGCGTGACCCAGCTTGAACGCCGTTTCTTTGTCTACGCAGTGAGTCCCATTCTGTATAACGCGGGACTCATTATCGGCGTGTTCTTCCTCTACCCGGTTCTGGGGCTCGCTGGTTTAGCTTGGGGCGTGGTGCTCGGAGCGCTTATGCACCTCTGTATACAGATTCCGGTGATCCTGCGCACCGGCATGATGCCCCGCCTCCGTCTGTCGTTTGACCTCGTGCTCATCAAAGAAGTGCTCTTTGTGTCACTTCCGCGTACGCTCACGCTCTCGCTTCAAAACATCGCCATTCTCATTCTTACCTCCCTAGGTTCGTTTCTTGGCATCGGCTCAATTGCCGTCTTCAATCTGTCGTGGAACCTTCAATCGGTGCCGCTTTCGATTGTCGGAGCGAGCTATTCACTCGCGGCCTTTCCGACGCTTGCGGGATTCTGGACCAAGGGGGATAAGCGTACCTTTGTCTTAACGCTCTCTGCCGCCATGCGCCACATTTTGTTCTGGTCCATGCCGGCACTCGTGCTGTTCGTGGTTCTGCGCGCGCAGATCGTGCGCACGGTCCTCGGGAGTGGAGCGTTCGATTGGAGCGACACGCGGCTTACGGCCGCCGCGCTCGCGCTTTTCGCGGTCTCGGTCGTGGCACAGAGCATCTCGCTTCTTTTTACGCGCGGCTACTACGCCGCGGGAAAGAGCCGCACGCCGCTCTTCGTGGCGCTTGGTGGGGCGCTCACTACGGTTGCTTCGGCGTTCCTCTTTTCTAGGCTCTTTGCGCAAGAGCCAATCGTGCGCTATTTCCTAGAATCTCTGCTTCGCGTAGCCGATCTTCGGGGCACCGAAATGCTGATGCTCCCTTTGTCCTACTCGGTCGGTACCATTCTAAGCGCCTTCGTCTTTTGGGTCCTCTATACGCGCGATTTCGAGAAGTTCGAGCCCGGAGTAATCCGTACCTTCTGGCAGAGTTTCGCCTCTTCCGTCATCATGGGATTCGTCTCCTATATCCTGCTCAATGTACTAAGTACAGTCTTTGACCTTCACACCACGCTTGGCATCTTCCTGCAGGGATTCTTCTCCGGTGTGGGAGGACTCACGGTCGGGGCGTGCGTACTGTATCTCCTCGGTAATGTCGAGATTCGCGAGATTTGGAGAACACTGCACCACAAGATCTGGAAAGCGAAGTTCATCGGCCCAGACCCCACCGAAACCACCTTTTGAAGCCTCTCCCTCACAGTACGCCGGATTTAGTAGCGTCCGCATTCGTCCTTTTAGCATTTGCTCACGGCCGTGAGCAAATGCTAAAACCATTTTTTCTTTTCGCCTTAATAAAAGATGCGAGAGAAGAAAACTCCTTTTTTATATGCCGCATTTCTGTTAGTATGGCGCTATGTCTGAAAGCTCAAAGAGTATAAGAAATTTTTGCATCATCGCACACATAGACCATGGGAAAAGTACCTTGGCTGACCGTTTGCTTGAAATAACTGGGACGATTGAAAAACGCAAAATGCGCGACCAGGTGCTTGATTCAATGGAACTTGAGCGGGAAAGAGGCATCACCATCAAGATGACGCCTGTGCGGATGATATACAGACCAACAACCAACAACCAACAACCAACAACGAAAAACGAAGATTCCCATAGTGGTGAGTTGTCGGTAGTAGGTGGTAGGTTATCAAATTCAGAACGGTCTTATGTTCTGAATTTGATTGATACGCCAGGACACATTGATTTCGCTTATGAGGTCTCACGGGCCATGAAGGCGGTTGAGGGCGCCATTGTGCTCGTTGACGCGACGCAGGGCGTCCAGGCGCAGACTATTTCCGTTCTCGGCATGGCAAGGGAGGCCAATCTCGCGATTATTCCAGTGGTGAATAAGATTGACTCTCCGCTCGCGCGCGTTCCCGAGACAAAGAAGGAACTCGCGCAGCTTGTCGGCCTTCCGGAAAGCGAGGTGCTTTTGGTTTCTGGAAAGACGGGAGTCGGAGTCCCCGAACTTCTTCAAGCCGTTATCGACAGGGTTCCAGCGCCCAAAGGGGCGAATGAGGGAAATGGAGTAGCTTTAGTGGAGGGGAGCGATTCGAGGGACTTCCGCGGACTGGTCTTTGATTTCAAATATTCGAATCACGCCGGAGTCATTGTCTTTTTACGCGTCTTTGACGGCACGACAATGAAAGGAGAAAAACTGCGCTTCGCCGCCTCGGAGCAAGTGTTCACCGTACTTGAGGCCGGCATCTTCTCTCCCGGAGAAACTCCGGTCGCATCTCTGTCCGCAGGTGAAATCGGCTATATCACGACCGGCATCAAAGAGCCCGGAGTGGCCTCCGTGGGTGACACGATTCTTTCGGCGAAAGGAAGGGGAGATTCACTTCCCGGATATGACCGCCCGAAGCCGGTGGTGTGGGCCTCTCTCTATCCTGAAAGCCAGGATGATTTCAATCAGCTAAGGCAGGCAATCGACCGATTAAGGCTTTCTGATTCGTCATTCACTTACGAAGAGGAGTCAGGAGGTCTTTTAGGCCGGGGTTTCCGATGCGGATTTTTAGGCATGCTCCACCTTGAGATCATCACTGAACGTCTTCGACGCGAATGGAATCTTTCTCTCGTAGTCACAACGCCGTCCATCACCTACGAAGTGGTGACCAAGCGTGGAAAACGCGAAATCGTGTATTCCGCCTCGCGCTTTCCCGATTACAACGAGATCGCCGAGGTGTATGAGCCAATGGTGGAGGCACGTATCATTACGCCGCAAGAATATCTGAATGCCCTGATGCCGATGTTTTTCATTCATGAAGGGGAAGTGCAGGTCACCGAGAATTTTGGTGATAACCGAAATCTCGTGGTGCTTCATATGCCGCTTCGTGAATTGATGCGCGGATTCTTTGATGAAATAAAAAGTCTTTCCTCCGGTTTTGCGTCCCTCTCTTACAAAATTATGGACAATCGCTTGGCCGACGTGGTTAAGCTCGAACTCCTAGTTGCTGATGAAGTGGTTCCCGCATTCTCACGCATCGTCTCGAGAAAGCGGGTAGAGCTCGATGCCGAAGCCGCCGTCGAAAAACTGCATAGCATTTTGCCTCGGCAGCTCTTTGCAACCAAGATCCAGGGGCAGGCGTTGGGGCGCATCATTTCTTCTCGCACGGTTCGCGCGATGGCAAAAGATGTCACTGGATATCTCTATGGCGGTGACCGAACCAGAAAGATGAAGCTCTGGCAACAGCAAAAAGAAGGCAAAAAGCGCCTAAAGGAACAAGGTACGGGACGAGTGAGAATCCCGCACGAGGTCTTCGTAAAGATGGTTCAAAGCTAAAGAAGCGGATAGCGATTAGTTCTTGAGCCATCTGTGTCTTTTTCTTAACTTCTTAACGCTACACGCTCTACGCAGTCTGCGACTATTTCACTAAACGCTACCTATAAAGTGCGGGGATATACAGCAAGATCATGCTTACAATGATCAGGACGCAGAGAATGCCCCAGACGAAATTGATCTTTCTGCGGTGTTTCGGGTTGAATAGCATACGAAGCAACTTGCTAGCTACCTAGCTACCTAGCTTACTAGTATAATAGGACAAGCACATCATAGCATGTATGTTCTCCCCAGAGTATTTTCTAGTAAGCTAATCACCTAACAAGCTAACTAATGAGGGACTTTCAACGAAAACGGAAGATTCGCAAGGTACTGTACTCTAAAGGAGTACTCCTCTTTGTGCTCTTTCTGCTCGTCCTCGTGAGCAAGGCGACATGGGGTCTCTATGCCAAAGAGCGGGAAAGTCAGAAAAATCTCGGTAGAGTTGAAGCGGAACTGTCGGAGTTGCAGCTTCGGGAGGAGCGACTCAGTGGCGACATCGCCCGCCTGCAGACGAGTGAGGGTATTGAGACGGAGATCAGGGGGCAATTTCAGGTGGCGAAACCGGGGGAGAAAATGATCGTGCTTGTTGATGATCGGAAGAACGATGCCAAACCAAGACCCACGGAGCGGTCGCTCGTTTCTAGATTCTTTGATTTTTTCAGATAGACATGCAAATATCCAAATTGTTCGAATATGCGAACCCGTTCGAATGCCAGCCCGACAGAGTCATTCTGGCGGGGATGCACTCCCATTCATCCGGGCGGATAACTATGAATAAGAAAAGAAGCGGGTATAGTATAGTGGCAATATGCGTGCTTCCCTCGCCCTTAAAAAATTTGCGGATATGGTTTAATGGCAGAACAGGTGCTTCCCAAGCATCGGGCGGGAGTTCGATTCTCCCTATCCGCACTGGTATCGCAAATTTTTAGAGGGCAAGCACGAGACGCGAGTTCGATTCTCGCTACCCGCAAAATAATGAGTGACCTGTAGTCGCAGACTAAACGAGTATATTGTACTTTGATTGTAGAACTTAACAACAAGTAGATAATAGGGCAAGCTAATCCTAGCGACTGCGCCGTTACTACGGCTTCTGGTCTTCGACAACTAAATACTGACTTCGGAGGTATCTATGCCTGATGAAATGGAAGATAAGACGATGGAGTCAATGATTGATTTCATTGATTTTCTGTACGCGCTCGTCTTCGGCCTAATTGTGGCCGAGATGTACCCCGATGTGATTATGGCAGCAACTATGCCCGTATGGGAAAAGGCAAGCAGCTTGTTGTTAGTCATTGCCGCATTTTATTTTCTGGCGTGGGACTGGCTCCATAGCCGATTGCTTACCCTCAAGAATCCCTACAAACGTTACTTCAGATTTTTCCTAGAAATTCTGGTGGCGGCCTGCGCTTATGGAGTGGCTTTCGCCGCTCTGCAAAAAAGTATTTATGTTTTGCACTTCGTCGCCCTAATACTGCTTATCGGTTGTTGGTGGGCACGAGTAACACTGAAGGAGTATCCGAAGAGCGAAGACAAGAAAGAATTGGATTTTATCCAACAGTATCAATTCAGACTCGCAGTCGTGGTGGAAGCAGGCTTCATGATACGTTATTTTGTCTCTAACGAGAAAGTGAGTATGGGAGAGACAGTAGTAATTCTCGTGATGGGATGGATATGTGTCTTCGCCTATGAATGGGTACATGAACGTCCCGAGGGACTCCTGGGCGGACCAGGCGTTCCTCTACTCGGAAGAGAGAAAATGAATAAGCTAAGGCAAAAAGTGAACAAATGGAAAGGAGACTGAAATGAAAACAGAAAGAAATGAGAAAGAGAAAAAAGCGCGGCATGAGTGGCTATTGGTAGCCTACGTCAATATTGGTATTGGCTTCCTACTACTTCTCGTCTTGTCAATAGGTGCAAAGTACATTGAAGGGGGGTCTTGGGCAGGAGTGGTCGGTGGGCTGGCATTCTACAGCGCGGTAGCCATACTGGGCCTCCTTGAGGGGTTAAGAATGCATCGAAAAGGAGAACGGTTTCCGTCATGGGCATACGATGAAGAAAAGTTGCCCTTGCCACCGGAAGGCAACAAAGAGAAGTAATAAAGAAAATTGAGATCAAGTAAATGATCGCACGAGGGCTAGCGTAATCGCTCGCCCTTTTTTCTTTGTCCGTCCGCGCGGGTGGGATTCCGTGTCTCTCCGATTTTGCATTAGACCAGATTGCCGAGCTTGTGGAAACTGCTCATCGAGTTGTTGTTTGCTATAATCAATGACTAAGGCGATATCGTTAACAGGATAATTTGAAACTACCATGGCGCAAGTTACTATTTATTCCACTCCGACCTGTGTGTACTGCAACGCGGCAAAGGTGTTCTTCAAGGAAAAGGGTATTGCATATGCGGAACATAACGTGGGAGCGGACGCTGTGAAGCGAAAGGAAATGATCGAAAAAAGTGGTCAGATGGGCGTGCCGGTGATCGACATTGACGGCCAACTTGTCGTTGGGTTTAACCAGCCGAAGATAAAGCAGCTTCTCGGAATCAGCTGACACAGAACAGACATGGACTAAGAACACGGAGCTTGCACAGAACCCTGAAGACTGCTTCAGGATTTTGGTGCCATGTGGTACGTTGTAGTTGTTAAAAGCCCCCGTAGTTAAACGGATCATAACAGTCCCGTCCTAAGGGATAGTCGTCAGTTCGACTCTGGCCGGGGGCACCAGTCTTGAATTAGTCCGAACGCATTTCGGACTAATTCAAGAGTAGTGCAAAGTAAGAGAATTGAGGTGTGAAGAGCTGCTGTCCACCTCTCTCTTGCGAAGGGGGGAGTAGGGGTGATAAGATGGAAGCACTTGTAGAAGACTCAAGTTTAAAATTAGGTGTATCATTATGAACCCAACTAACGAACAACCAAGCGTACGGTTTGACGAAGAACAAAGAATGCAGGACTCCGACCCCGAAACTCCCAAGATGATCAAATGGGTGATGCAATATTCGGGCGGGCTAGTGAAGGACGAAAAGCAGGCAAACTATGTCTTAATCGGCATCGCCGTATGCGCTCTGCTTTTGACCGTTTTTCTTGTTAAGAGTTCTTTTGGCAGTGGTTCTAGTCAAAATGTTATTCCTCCGCTGGGAGAAATTCCAGGTCCAGGAAGGCAGCCGTAGATTGTCAGGTCTCAAGATTCAATGATCGGACAGAGTAATTAAAAAAGGATTATATGCAGAATATGAGTCACAAGCCCCTTCTTTATTCCAGGCTTATCCGAAGCAGTGAGATGCCGAAGTTGGTACGGTTCCTCATTAAAAACAGAATCGTTCGCACTGAAACACAGGCGGTCTGCTTCCTTTTGTGCATTACCGCGATGTCGTCAGCACTTGCGGTGTATTTTTTCTTATCTCTAAATGCGGGATTAGCGAGTCAAGCTCCTTTTGTTGGATTGCACCCGACATCTCAATTGCCATGAATACCATGAAGCAAAGAAGCGGATTCACC
>CAZOIN010000055.1:0-2711 GCA_964579985.1 uncultured Candidatus Saccharibacteria bacterium | reverse complement strand
TGAATTACGAAACGCCCCGTTTCTGTCATCCTCGTCCCCGATCGTGGCCGAGGACAGGCTACTGCGGGGATCCAGAGTGTGGCTCATTGTATAGGTCTGGATTCCCGCCTACGCGGGAATGACAGCTTAGAATGTTAGTTTCGTAATTCAAAGTAACAAGAGCGTTTTTTCTCAAGCGAAACGCAGTCGTGGAAAGGTAGCCTATTCGAGATACGCCGAGTTTGAGCGACAAGTCGTAGCCGAGAAAAAACGGTCGCCAAGCATTATTGCATGTATTCATGGCAGTTTATCTTGAGATGGGTTCGAAGTTGAGCGGGAGGAGATGTTGCACTATACTGACCACTATGCAGACCTATGAGAAACGCATACAAGAAATCGAAACGCTCATGGCAGGCGGGGATTTTTGGGCTGATAAAAATAGGGCACAGGAAGTTTTACGAGAATACAACGACTTGAAGCGCGGCGACGCCACCGAGAATTTCGATAGCGGCGACGCCATCATGACCATTTTCTCCGGCGCGGGGGGAGACGACGCTGAAGATTTTACCGGCATGCTTCTTAGCATGTACCGCAAATTCTTTGCGGCACGCGGGTGGAGCGTCGGCATTGTAAGCCAAAATCAGAACGATCAGGGCGGTTTTCGAAATATCACGGTGGAAGTCACTGGAAAGGAAGTTTATGGCACACTCAAAAATGAAAGCGGCGTGCATCGCCTCGTGCGCATCTCGCCGTTCAACGCGCAGAAAAAGCGGCAGACGTCATTTTCGATGGTGGAAGTAATCCCCAAGCTTCCGGCCATGGACAAGCATTTTGAGATTCCCGAGAGCGCGCTTGAGATCACGACTGCGCGCGCCGGTGGCCCAGGTGGGCAGAACGTGAATAAGCGCGAGACCGCGGTGCGCATCGTGCACCTGCCGACGAACATCTCCGTGCATGTCACCTCGGAGCGCAATCAGGCGCAGAACAAGGAGAAGGGGCTGCAGATTCTCAAAGGCAAGCTCTTCAAGCGGCGCGAGGAAGAACGAGTCGCCAAAGAGAAGGGAATGCAGATCTCCAAAACTACCGCAATCGAGTGGGGAAGCCAGATCCGCTCTTATGTCCTCCACCCTTACAAAATGGTGAAAGATCATCGCACGGACGTTGAAACCACGCAAGTAGACAAGGTTCTTGAGGGTGAGCTGGAAGCATTCATCATCGCCGAGAAAGATCTATAGAAATATGCTATACTGCTTCCATGAAAGAGAACCCTATTACTAACAATTCCCACGGCCTGCCGGAGGCGTTTCGTCCGCTTTTATGGTCTCTCAAATGGGAGGAGGTGGATAGTACAAAAGACAAAGAGGACATTATTCTCGGTGCAGTGAATGAAGGGACACTTGACCACTGGAGGTGGATTATTCAGGCATACGGGAGGGAGGTGATTCGGGAGGTGCTTGCGAGACGATTGGCAACTGAATTTCATCCCGAATCTCGCAATTTGGCGAGAGTAGTTTTTGATCTGCCACCACTATCGTATGCACGATGAAGTTCTGACAAAAGAAGCCGTGGCGCTTGTGCCGCTCCTTACCCGTTTCAAGGATTTCTATCTGGTCGGCGGTACGGCGCTCGCCTTGCAGGTCGGGCACCGGCGGTCAGTTGATTTTGATTTGTTTTCGGAAAAACCACTTTCTGCCGGGTTGTTTGCGAAGGTAAAACGTACCTGCTCTCCTTCGTCCGTTGTAGTGACTTATAGCTCGCCGGAACAACTCAATGTCCTCATTGGCGATGTTAAAACGACTTTTTTGTTTTTCCCCTATCCGGTCATTGACTCATTTGTCGCGTATCACGGTCTTTCGCTCGCGAGCATACGCGACATTGCCGCAATGAAAGCGTTTGCAATAGGCAAGCGGCTTTCATTCAAGGATTATGTGGATTGGTATTTTATGCTGAAAGAAAGACAGGTAACACTTCCCGATGTCATAGCACTCGCGCAAAAGAAATTTGGCGGCGATTTTAACGATCGACTATTTCTCGGGCAATTGGTATCTCTCTCTGATGTGCCGACGCAGACTATCGATTTCTTGCGTGATGCGACGGATAAGACAGAGATTGAGCGATTTTTGGAGCGTGAGGTAAAAGCATTTGCACTGTAACCATGAGAGACTCACAGAAATGGTGAAGGACCGTCGCACAGGCGTTGAAACCACGCAACGCAGACAAGGTGCTGAATGGCGAGCTCGATGAATTCATCGAGGCGGAATGGACGCTTTAAGCCGAGAGAATCTCTAGCACTTAGCAATAGTATGCTATAGCATGTTATTGCTAAGCGATAGGTTCATGTGTGGAGAAGACTGGAGATTGACAAAGTGCCATATTGTGTAGTATCCTGCATGCAGGAAATTGGTGTGGAGCCAATTTAATTTGAGAAATCAAAATCCTTAGCTTCGCCGAGGCGGGGCTAAACAACCAGAAAGGGTTACGATGAAAAGAGTAATCGTAATTGCGATTTCTTTCGCTTTTGCAGTCACCCTTGTACGGGTGAGTCCTCGGCGTGACCGGACGTACCTCGTCCAAGTTGAGGACTTTCGAGTCCGCAACTTCGCGTCCACCAACCACATCGAGCTCGAACGGCTCGACAATGAAATGGCCGTTGGACCCGAGGCCATAAGTTTTCAGAGTCTGACCAACGGACAGGTTGTCCGGGTACAAGCTCTCATGGGGAAACACTGGCT
>CAZOIN010000054.1:0-9591 GCA_964579985.1 uncultured Candidatus Saccharibacteria bacterium | reverse complement strand
GCCTCTAAACTTCCCGTTCTTTTTGACGAACTCCGAAGCACATGTGGGGCAAGAAATCGTTTTTTTTGTTCATAGTATTCAAATTACGGCTTACTAAAAGCCCATCTTAGCATTCCAGCCTTACAAAAGTACCATTAAGCCTCCCCCGACAGAGTCGGGGGATTTGAATTGGACTTATTAACTTTCTTGTTTACGTCCTATGTCTTTTTTATCGGTCGCGATCAGAGGACATCTGAAAACTCTAGAATACCCCCCCCCTGACATGCATGTGTTTCGAGGGGATTGCGAATGCGCGACGACGTGAGTATTTCAGGCGTCTTTTTTACAAGAACAAGCGGCGTATTCGGGGAAATACGTGCATGTCAGAGGAGTTTTGGAGTACAAAATTCTTTGCCGTCGGGTATAATGAATAAATGAAAAGGGAAAACTTTCTGTCACTTTTGTTGCTAATTGCCCACTTTGTCCCTGCGACACTTTTTCTTTCTCAAACTTCGTTCTCTTTCACCGCTCTTGCGTCCACGACGAACGGAACGATTGATAGTAGCAATAAATACGCGAAGTGGCTCGACGCGAGCCTTGGTGTAATTAACTTTGGAACGGCACAGGGGAATGTGCATGTAACCGCGAGTAGCATTACCGGTTACGCATGGGGAGAAGTTGTCGGTTGGATCAATCTCTCGCCCGCGAGCGGTGGGGTGGTGAACAATGGAGCCGGCGCGCTTAGTGGATATGCCTGGGGTGAACTCACTGGCTGGATCAATTTTGCTCCCACGCAAGGCGGAGTCACGATCAAATCTTCAGGGGATTTTTCCGGATATGCGTGGAGCGAGAATTAAGGAAATCGCAGGTTCACTCACCGATCTTGATGGACGTTATGGATTCCTTGTTGGCCCGGGAAGTTACCGAGTCGCGGCGGCAAAAACACACTATGCGCTTCCGTCAAAAAAACTTTTCGGCCGGGCGCAAGATGCTCTGTATCAAAATCTCTACTTCGGCGATCCGATCATCGTAAGTACCTCTGGGGACGTTATCACAAAAAACATTCCTCTTGATCAGGAGGGGTTCGATTGGAATGAGTTTGCGAAGCGTAAAAAACAGTTGACTCTTTTTTACTCGAAAAGGGACGTTTTCCTCACTCGTCTTTCAGGTTTTCTTTTCTACTTAGGGCTGACCATGAGCCTTATGGCGACTATCGCTTCGCCCTTTGCCTATAACATTTCGATTACAGGTCTTTACAGCGTCATTTTTCTTTTCCGACTTTTTGGTTTCAAACCGAAATCGGTCGGCAGCATTACCGATCGGCGCACGGGCGAGGCTCTTTCTTTTGCTCAGGTACGGGTAATGCTTTCTGGTACCGATACTCTCGTGACGCGACGAGTAAGCGATTCTCGGGGTCGTTACTACTGCCTTGTGCCGCCTGGGCAATATTCACTTTCGATTGATAGGAAGGACGGAGAGGAATCGTATACTACTCTCTACACTAGCCCGCCGCTTTCGGCCAAAGGGGGAATCATCAATCGCTCTTTTGAAGTTTAGTTTCGACTTTTCGAGATCCTGCAGCCTGGATCGGTTATTTGGGGTTGAGTAAAGAATTGATTGACGTTATCACCTCACTGAGGTCAATCGCTGCTTTAACGAAATAACGTTTTGCTCCGAGCGCAAGTCCTTTTTCAATTTTTTCTCGTGAACCTAAGTTAGTAAGGAAAATCGTTGGGATTTTGCGGAAGCGCTGATCCTCGTGTATGTTTTCGAGCAAATCAAACCCGCTCATACCCGGAAGAAGGATATCGAGAATAATGAGATCGGGGAGTGACGCCGCCAAGGTTTTCAGGGCTTCCTCCCCGGTCTCTACAGACACGGGAACATAACCGGCCTTCGAAATCTTTTTGGCAAGAAGTTTTGCAAGAAATTCGTCATCCTCAACAATGAGAATGATCTTTCCCTTCACTTCTTCCACCGTCTGCTTGTTTGCGAGAGAGTTTTCCATATGTTCAGTAGTATATCAGAAACTCTGCTTTTGTGGATATAGTTTTCGGTTTAAAGAAACTTTCGAAGAATAAGGTGGAGAATAAGGGAATAAGGTGTCAGGGAATAAGGAATAAGGTGTCAGGAACCTTTTTTCATGGGGAATAAGGTGTCAAATAAGGAATAAGGTGTCAGGAACCTTTTTTCATGGGGAATAAGGTGTCAGGAATAAGGTGTCAGGAACCTTTTTTCATGTTAGAATGTTGTAATGGGAAGGTCATTACGTACAGATGTTGGTGGATATGTCTATCATGTATTGAATCGGGCAAATGCCCGATCGACACTGTTCAAAACGAAAGCAGACTACCAAATGTTTGAGCAAGTTCTTGAGGAAGCTAAAGAGAGAGTGGGTATGAGAATTATTGCCTACTGCGTTATGCCTAATCACTGGCACCTTGTTCTGTACCCTGATCAAGACGGTACTTTGTCAAAATTTGTAAATTGGCTTACCCTCACTCACACACAACGCTGGCATGCGATACACCATTCAATCGGTCACGGCCATTTATATCAAGGCCGCTATAAATCATTTCTATGCGAGAAAGATGAATACTTCAGACAGCTTGTTCGGTATGTTGAACGCAATCCGCTTCGTGCAAACCTAGTTTCAAATGCAGAAGATTGGCGATGGGGAAGTGCGTGGAGACGAGACAGTGGTACACCTGCACAAGGAAAATTATTGGATGAGTGGCCAGTACCAAAGCCGCTAGGCTATCTTAGACAACTCAACGAACCACAATCAGCGACAGAAGTTGATATGATGCGTCGAGCCATTACTCGTGGTAATCCAGTCGGTTCAGAGGCTTGGAAAGATCGAATGATTAAAAAATTCAACCTTGGAGTAACCATTCGTCCCCGCGGTAGACCTAAAAAAGGTTCCTGACACCTTTTCCTCACCTTTTCCACCTTTTCCAAGAAGGGACGGGAGTGTTCGCTTGAGCCGTCCTCTGAACTTGATGAAGGTGGAGTAGTCGATACCCGTCATGCTTTCGAGGTCGCGGTAACTGCACCCCATGAGCTGGTGGTAGCAGAGCCAAAGAAACAGGTCCACCTTGTCGTATCCGCGCCTGCCGCGTCCTTGGTAGCGGAAGAACGGACGAACGAGCTTTGCTACGAGCGGGTGATTGAGCCATTGAAAGCGGGCATAGACGGGTATATGATGAGACATACGAAAAAGCGCTAGTGAATAATTGGTGCCTTGAATACATCAATTCTATCACTGGCGCTTTTGCGTTTTTGGGATTATTCACCAAACTCCTGTTTACAACGATCTCGGAGCTACAGCACAAGATAGTGAAGGACACGACCTCACCATCCATTTATTTGTGGGGGGTATTTTAGTTGATTCCATTTCCCTCGACACTTCCAGCTCAATCACCTACACCATTGAGTATGTGGCGACCGACCTCGACGATAATACGGCGACCTCAACCCGCACTGTAATCGTAAAGCCGAGGTCTTCATCCTCACCAGTCCCTGGACAGGCTGTGACAGATGTTGATGAATCCGCTACCTTGACACTCCCTGATTCGACCATTGCCTCTCCCGCTGAAGCGGATTAATTTCTGGCACCTTTGTTTTTCCAACTTCTATAAGGCATGCCTCCAAAACCTGGCGATCGTCAGATTTTGGAGGAATTGGCTCTTGTTCGTCTTTGCCAGCAAAACTTCTGTCTTTAGGCGGAGAATCTGCTGGTTGAACTGGTACCGTATTTGTTGTACTATCATTTTCGTGTATGGAATCCTACGACCACAGACGCATAGAGAAGAAATGGCAAAAGGTGTGGAAAGCGACCGGTCTCTATAGGACAAAGGAAGGGAAGGGAAGGAAGTCCTATGTCTTGGATATGTTCCCGTACCCCTCGGGCGATGGCCTTCATGTGGGCCATCCTAAAGGGTACATCGCGACCGATGTCTATTCACGTCTCAAGAAAATGCAAGGGTGCAACATCCTGCACCCGATGGGCTGGGATGCTTTCGGGCTTCCGGCGGAGAATTACGCGATCAAAAATAAGATCCACCCGGCTGTGGCGGTGAGAAAAAATATCAAGCGTTTTAAGAAGCAACTCCAGTGCATCGGGTTTAACTACGACTGGGATCGCGAGATTAATACGACCGATCCGCACTATTATAAATGGACGCAGTGGATATTTCTCCAGATGTTTAATCGCGGTCTTGCGTATCGATCGATCGAGCCAATCAACTGGTGCCCATCGTGCAAAACGGGCCTTGCGAATGAGGACTTGGAGGACGGTAAGTGCGAAAGGTGTGGCTCTGTAGTGGAAAAACGCGCCATACCGCAGTGGGTGCTCAAGATTACCGACTATGCCGACCGGCTCCTTGCCGATCTCGATAAACTTAATTGGCCGGAATATATAAAGGAGTCGCAGAGGAATTGGATCGGACGCTCTGAAGGTGTTAATTTGCGGTTCAGGGTGGCCGATATGAACCTCACGTTCGAGATGTACGACTCGATCCCGCAGACGCATATGGCGCAGACGTTCACGATTATTGCCCCCGAGCATCAAAAGGTGAGGGAACTCGTGGCGGGAACTCCTCAAGAAAAGTCCGTGCTTGAATTTGTCGAGCGCATCAAGCAGCGAAAGGCAAAAGGCGGATTCGATCATTTGAATGAGATGGAAGGTGTCTTCACGGGCCGTTACCTCGAGTATCTACCGGCCGGCCGCCGTTTGCCGATCTGGGTCGCTTCGTATGCACTCGTCGATTATGGCACGGGCATCGTGAACTGTAGCGCTCATGATGAACGCGACTTTGCCTTCGCCAAAAAATATAACATTCCGCTCCATCCGGTTCTCTTTCCTTCCGATTTGGAACACGCGGCGAAAGTCAAAGCTCTCGAGGTTTTCTATCGCGAGCCAGGAGGGATACTTGCTGAACCTCTGGAGTTCAAGGGACGAGGCTGGGGCGAGGCGAGGGAGGATATTGTCGCACATCTTGTGTCGAAGGGTTGGGCAGAGCGGAAAGTAAACTTCAAACTTCGCGACTGGGTGTTCTCGCGACAAAGATATTGGGGAGAACCGATTCCACTTGTTTACTGTGAAGCCTGCAGAAAACGAGTGGAAAATCAAAAATCCTTAATCCTTAATCCTTCACAAACGAAATCGTTAAAGATTAAGGATAAAGGATTAAGGATTCAGCACTTTTCGATTGGGGAACTGTTGAACCCTGGATGGATTGGGGTGCCGGAAGAGAAACTGCCGGTGAAATTACCGAGTGTCGCGTCCTATGAGCCGACCGGAACCGGGGAGTCACCGCTTGCTACCATAGAAAGTTTCGTACATACCAAGTGTCCTAAGTGCGGAAGTCCCGCCCGGCGAGAAACAAATACCATGCCGCAATGGGCTGGTTCCTGCTGGTATTATCTTGCCTATATTACTAAAAAAACTAACCGCTATGCGCTAACCGCTAAACGCTCTCTTCAGAAATGGTTGCCTGTTGACGTTTATGTCGGCGGCGCTGAGCACGCGACGCGGCATCTTATCTATGCCCGATTTTGGCATAAATTTTTGTTCGACATCGGCATGGTAAGTACCGATGAGCCGTTTACAAGGCTTCAGAACGTTGGCCTCATTCTTGCGTCTGATGGCCGCAAGATGAGCAAACGTTACGGCAACGTGGTGAATCCTGACGAAATCGTGGAGCGTTTTGGAGCCGATTCCCTGCGTATCTATGAAATGTTCATGGGCCCGTTTAATCAGTCCATCGCATGGAACACCGATTCGCTCGTGGGGGCCGCGAGATTTTTGGAGCGTGTGTGGAGAATGAAGGAAAAGGCACAGAGCACCGTGCACAAAGACCAAGCAAAGAATACAGAACTTGATTCTCTTCTTCACCAGACGATAAGAAAAGTCAGGGACGACATCGAAGCGTTCAGATTCAACACGGCCATCAGCGCGCTGATGATTCTTCTGAATGCGTTGGAGAAAAAAACAGCCATTTTGCCGGAAACCTTTAAAATTTTCGTTAAGCTCCTGGCACCATTCGCTCCGCACCTCTCTGAAGAACTCTGGGCTCACTTGGGCTACAAGAAAAGTGTGCATCTCGAGCCATGGCCCGCCTATAATGAAACCATTGCGGCAAGTGCTCCGATCGTGATAATCGTGCAAGTAAACGGAAAGAATCGCGGAAGCTTTACCGCAACCCGAGGCGAGTCGAAGGACCGTCTCCAGGCAGCCGCTCTCGCACTTGAATCGGTACAAAAGTGGATGGAGGGGAAGACCATTCCTGCCGTCATCGTGGTACCCGATCGATTGGTAAATATCGTGCTAAAAGCACCCTAATAGAGGCTCATTGAGGCTTCTTTTTGGACTTGGTATTTGCTCACAAAACCGAGCAGGCTCTCAACAAAGCCATTTCTTAATGGCAGAAAGTGATCAATTTTGAAAGATTTGTTTGAAAGCCTTTTCTTCGAGCCATATCCTTACTCAACCTTGTGAGCAAATACTGGACTTGGACTTGACAGGAATTGTGAATATGTTAAAAATACAGCATTCCGATGGAACATTTTGCTTCCTTACCGATTATGCAATCTACCCGCCCTGCGTATACCCACCGTAATTTTTGACATTCGTGCTAAACATTATATGATGAAGGCTCATTAAGAGACGTTTTTCCTTCGCTCAAAGACTCTATATCTATATTATTATGATCAAAAAAACCGCTACACCACCTACCACACTTACCTTTAAGCCCAAGCAGGTGGCTAAGCGACTGCTTACCGCGCTTCCTGACCGTGCTCGTGATGTAATTGTCAGCCGCTACGGCCTCGGCGAACCGCCCAAAAAGATGACCCTTGAGGCCATCGGCAAGAAGTACGGCGTTACGCGAGAACGTGTCCGCCAGATCGAGAATCATGCGCTCACGAGCATTCGCAAGGCGCCAGTGTACCAGAAGGGAAAGCCAGTCCTTACCGAACTCGAACAGCTTATCCACAACCTGGGTGGCATTATTGCCGAAGAGGAACTTCTTTCTCATGTGTCGGCTGACAAAAGCACTCAAAATTATATTCATTTCCTGCTTGTCGTAGACGAATCATTCAAAAAGGAGAAGGAAGATGAGCATTTCAAACATCGATGGTACATCGATGCTACCCTTGCGCACAAAGTACACGAGGCGCTTCGCAAACTCTATAAGAGCCTAAGTAATGACGACCTTATCTCAGAACTCGACATTATCGCGCAATTTGTCGCCCATGTTGAGGATATCTCCGATCATTTGAAGCATGAGAACATCGTCCGTCGCTACCTCAACCTTTCCAAGCTGATCTCCAAAAACCCTCTAGGAGAGTGGGGACTCATGACGTCGCCCAATGTTCGCGCGAAGGGTATGCGTGACTATGCCTATTTGGTGCTTCGGAAGCATGGCTCACCAATCCACTTCCGTGAAGTCGCTAAATCCATCGAAAAACTGTTCGGCCGAAAAGCACACGTGGCGACTACGCACAATGAGCTCATCAAGGATCCTCGCTTTATCCTCGTGGGAAGGGGTCTCTACGCGCTTTCAGAATGGGGCTACATGAGCGGAGTGGTCAGGGACGTGATTCGAAAGGTGCTCGAGAAAGACGAGTTTCTCACCAAGGAAGAAATCGTGGAGAAGGTGCTCAAGGAACGCTACGTCAAGGAAAATACTATTCTCGTAAACCTCCAAAATCCAAAATTTTTCAAAAAAGGCAAAGAAGGTCGTTATTCATTGGTGTAATGATCAAAATGAAAAACTCCTCCGGACTTACGCCGGAGGAGTTTTTCATTTTTGCTTTGCGCTTGGTATACTTGGGAGAAGCTTTTAGGTTCTAGCTACTGGAAGACTCTTCATCCTATAAGCTGAAAGTCGCTCATATATGGCTCGCAAACAAAGCCTTGGACATCGTGCCGGACACTACGGCGGGGAGCTCGCGGAGATCGCGGGCGAGTTTCTCTATGAGGTCGTCATGCCTCCGCGCCATGGCCTCGGCATGTGGCTCCTGCTCTGGGGCTCCATTCTGGGAACGGTTGCAATAGGCATATATCTCTATTCCACGGGAATACGGATTCCCATAAGCCCCATGTGGGGGAAAGTTTTTGATTTTCTGTTCACCTGGTACCCGATCTGGTTTCCACTCTTTTGCGTAAAACTCTTTCTAGACTTGTGGATGAAATATATTCGGCTCGACTACCTAAAGAAGGCCGGTGAAGTGCTCCTCGAGATACGCGTACCCAAAATCATTGAGAAGACTCCTCGCGCTATGGAGCTTTTTTTCATGGCTATGTATGAGACCGGCGCCGTCGAATATAATGAGACGTATTGGGAAGGAAAAGTACGACCGTGGTTCTCCTATGAGATTGCCTCGTTCGGAGGGGATGTGCATTTCTACGTCTGGACGCTGGCGAAATATCGAAATGTACTTGAGGCACAGCTCTACGCTCAATACCCGACTATCGAGATCATCAAGGCCGAGGATTATGCGAAAAAGAAAAAGTTCAACCCGCCGCACAACTTCATGTGGGGAACTTATTTTGTCCTGCAGAAGCCGGACCCCTATCCGATCATGACCTATGTAGATTATGGGCTCGACAAAGAAACCGAGGAAGAATATAAAGTTGACCCGCTTTCGACACTGCTTGAATATCTCGGCTCAATGAAAAAGGGCGAGGAGGTCTGGATACAGGTACTCGCACAGGCATACAAAATACGAGGACTCAAGGAGGGGCAGCTGTTCAAAGACAAGGACTGGATTCTGCAAGGGCAACAGGAGGTGAACAAGATTATGAAGCGCGATCCGCACACGAAAAGTTCGCGCTCGCAGACTGAAACTGGTTTTCCTATTATCCCGACCCTTACAGAAGGCGAGAAAAAGCAGGTGGAAGCCATTGAGCGGAGTCTTGACAAGCGAGCTTTCTGGTGCACGGCACGGCTTTGTTATCATGCTGAAAAAGAAGTGTATCATCTGCGCTCATCGAGTGTATCGGGACTGCTCGGAACATTCAGGAAACCATTTAACAGCAACCTTCTCAACGGTTTTAAACTCGGGTGGTATACCGACATCTCCGACCCCACAAAAGATTTTCTCTTTTTGTTTGGACTGAAGAATTGGGCGATGAATGTATTCATACCAAGATACGCGCGGTATATGATTGATGCCTTTCGCAGGCGTTCCTTCTTTTATGCGCCGTATCGGAATTGGCACTCAAAACCTTACCTTCTGACGTGCGAGGAACTGGCCACCATCTTCCATATTCCCGGTAGCGTAGTGACGACGCCAACCTTCGAGCGCATCCCATCCAAGAAAGTTGAGCCACCCGCTAACCTCCCGATATAACCTAACCATGATGTCTCCTAATCTTGGTGAATCAAAGGACGTAGATTCCACTCCTCCACTCCTCCACTCCTCTGAACGCGCGGCACCTCATTCCTTTCCCGCGCAAAAACGTTTTAATCTCCCCGCAGAATTCCCCGACAGCTCTGCTGCGGGGATGAATGCGGAGAGAGGGGAAGGGGGTCGGGGAAACGGGAGTTTCCCCGTGGCGGAAAGCAGCGAGTCCGCGAGCGTTGAAAACCGAGGGGTTTTCAA
>CAZOIN010000053.1:0-3071 GCA_964579985.1 uncultured Candidatus Saccharibacteria bacterium | reverse complement strand
GTAACGTCCGATGTGCCGGAGCTTCGTGAAAGCGCTGAACTTCTGAAAGAGATGTGGAGAAAGATCGGCGTAGAAGTCCGTGTGCAGATTTTCGAATCAGGAGACCTCAATCAAAATATCATCAGGCCGCGTAAATTCGATGCACTCCTCTTCGGTGAGATCATTGGTCGCGACCTTGATCTTTTCGCATTCTGGCATTCCTCACAACGTAATGACCCCGGCCTCAACATCGCGATGTATACTAATTCCAAGGTAGACAAGTTGCTCGAAGAAGCGAGACGCATTACCGACAGAGAAAAGCAGATCGCTGACTATACGAGCGCCATTGAGACCATAAAGACCGACGCACCGGCAGTCTTTTTGTACTCCCCTGAATTCATGTATGTACTTCCGGAGAAGATACAAGGATTCACGCTCAGTCGCACCACCACTCCCAGCGAACGATTCTTGGATGTGCACCATTGGTACATCAATACAGAAAAAGTATGGGGCATCTTTACTACTAATTAAGCACCAATCAATCTCGGCCAATCTGCTAATACCTACGAAGGTGGCCCGACTTCTCGGATTTGTATGTATGCGCAGATTGGTACTTGTTCGAAAATTGATAAAGTTTATGGAACCAGAACAAAATAATAAAAATAGACACCCAGGTCATGACCAAACACACAGTGGACGGGGCGGCGCGTTTGGCGGGCATACCCCCCGAACCGCGGGAAATCCGCGTCCCAAATGGCACTCGCCGCAAATCGCACATGCAAGTCGGACAGGTGCGAGTAGTACCCACCGGTCGCCCGCGACCGGACCGACTCGCTTTGAGCATCGTGACCGACCGCAACTCGGGGGGACGGATACTCGAAGCGGGGCCGCATCGTCGCGGGGAGTGCAGAGGCCGGGAGGGGCACGCTCTTTTTCTTCGTTCCGAAGACCTCGCCCTCTCGACAGACGGGGTTCTTTATCTGCCCCCTCACATGCCCACAGAGAGCGAGCTTTGCGAAGCCCGAGCACAAGAGAGATACGCGCGGAACAAGCGGCCCCGATTCCTCCTCTTAAAGATGATGCGATCCGCGTGATCTGCTTGGGTGGTGTCGAAGAGATCGGCCGGAACATGACCCTTATCGAATTCCGCAACGATATCATTGTTATCGATATGGGACTCCAATTCAACGATGCAAAAACCCCGGGCATCGACTTCATCTTGCCCAATACCAAATATCTCGAGGACCGTAAGGACAAGATTCGCGCGGTATTCATAACGCACGGACACCTTGACCATATCGGCGGCATTCCCTATCTCATGAACCGCATCGGAAATCCCAGCATCTATACAAGAAACCTTACCGCGCTCATCATCAAAAAACGCCAGGAAGAATTTCCCCATCTTCCCCCGCTCGACCTAAAGATCGTGGAAGGCAACAACCGCGTTAAATTCGGAGACCTGTCCGTGCGGTTCTTCGGAGTCACTCACTCGATCCCCGATTCGATGGGCCTTGTCGTCGAAACGCCGTACGGAAACATTGTCACGCCCGGCGATTACAAGCTCGACCATGTCGGCGGCGTACCAACCGAGGAAGAAGAGGCCACGTATGCGGCGCTCAAAAAAGACAATAACCTCCTGCTCCTCACCGACTCGACCAACGTCGAGAACCCCGGCTTCTCAACGCCTGAAACACTCGTGGGTGAAAACCTCGCGGAGATCGTCCGCACCACAAAGACCCGCCTCATCGTTAGCATGTTTGCCTCGCACATCACCCGTATCGCGAAGATCATTGAGGCCGCAGAAAAGTGTAACAAAAAAGTGGCGATCGAAGGCCGCAGCATGAAAAACAATGTAGATATCTGCATCGCGGCTGGCCTCATTACCGTAAGAGAGGGCACGCTGATCCCATCGACCGAGATCCCGAACTACCCGCCGGATCGCATCATCGTCCTCGCAACAGGCGCGCAAGGCGACGAGTTCGCGGCGCTTACGAGGCTCGCGAACAAGAGCCACAAGCAGCTCCGCCTTTCCGAACACGATACGGTGCTCCTTTCCGCTTCGATTGTTCCAGGCAACGAAAAAGCCGTGCAGGACCTTAAAGACAACATCGCGCGTCACGGCTCCAAAATCATTCATTACCGCACGTCGGATGTGTATATCCACTCGACAGGACACGGCAATCGCGGCGAGATGGAGTGGTTGCACAAAAAGATAAAGTCAAAATTCTTCATTCCTCTGCACGGTACGCATTACATGCTTAGGCTACACGCCGAACTGGCTCAGGATCTCGGCATGCCGAAAGCAAATATCGTGATTCCGGACAACTCGATGATCATTGAAATTCGGGACGGCGGGAAATCGATCACGACGCTCAAAGAAAAAGCGCCAAGCGGGCCACTCATGGTTGACGGTTTTGCCGTCGGCAATATGCAGGAAGTCGTGCTCCGAGACCGCCAAATGCTCGCCGAGGAAGGGATGTTCGTGATCATCGCGAGTGTGAATTCATCTACCGGAAAGCTCAAGAAATCGCCTGATATCATTTCCCGCGGGTTCGTGTATCTACGCGAATCGCAAGACCTTCTCCACCAGGCCCGCATCATCATCAAGAAGACCGTCGAGGAGACGACACAGGGCATGCACCCGATCAACTTCGATTATGTGAAGGAGCAGCTTACCGACGCAGTCTCTCGTTTCTTATTCCAAAAAACCGCAAAACGCCCGATTGTCATACCCGTCCTGCTCGGCGTTTAAGACAACGCCGAGAAATCCGAAATTCGAATATCGAAATCCGAAACAAATCCTAAATCTAAAAACTACTCAAACAGAAACTTCTGTCATTCCCGCACCTGCCCGTCCGAAGCTTCTGAGCGCAGGCGGGGAAGTAGAAATCCAGTCTATTTAAACTTGAAACTCATCGCTCACGATGGTATCTTAACAACTATGAAAAAACGAGTTAAAGAAAAAATTAAGAGGCTGGAATTGTAGTATCATGGCCTCATTACTAGGTGTTTACATACATAGCTACAATGCGCTGTAAAAAAGAGGGTATCCCTGCCCCAAATGCCGGTCAAGACTGACGAAGAAAAATGGA
>CAZOIN010000052.1:0-2732 GCA_964579985.1 uncultured Candidatus Saccharibacteria bacterium | reverse complement strand
CTCCCTTGACAGATTGATATAAATTTGCTACCATTTCGCTAGAAAAGAGCCTTTGAAATAGGCCATTTTCCGCTAGGGCGAGTAGCCTAGCCACTTAAACCCCGTACCCATAAAAGGTACAAAAAGAGAAAGGCTGACCATGTTAAACATGCTCGGAGACGCTCTCAGGGAATATTCTGAACTGCGTCATCAGTTGGATGAAAATCTGCTTGACGAAAATGGAGCCGAGTGGAGTGAAGAACTCAAGCGGTTTCTCCGCAAAGAACCGACCTGGGGCAATGGTCAATTGGCAACTGCGGAACCGGAAGCACAGGATCACCCAGTAATTCAATCCCTCCTCGAATTAGTAGACAGTGCTATCTTAGTTTCCGCGACAACTGCACGTTTTGTCGCCAAAGACCGCTTCAAGCTCAAGAAAGATGGTGGCATCTGTTCATACCTTGGGGACAACTTCAAAGCGTGGTTTCTCAAAGGCGAAGGCAAGATTGAGGAGCCATTCGTGGGAAGCACGATTTGCTCGAAAAAGTTGTTGCAAAATTCGCTGGATGGTCCAATCATCACCGAACTTGGAGGTCAAGCCAAAGCGGAAACAACTCTCACCGAGATGTTTTCGGAAATGGCGAAACAGCCGAGCGGCGGGGAAGGTGCTCTGCTCAACAACGGTTGGTGGAATATTTTCTACATCCGTGACCTTAAAGGCGTGCTTCGCGCGGTCGGCGTGCGCTGGCGTGGCGGTGGTTGGTGCGTCGGTGCGGACTCCGTCAAGGGCCCGCTCGCTTGGGTTGCCGGCTTCTTGGTCTTCTCTCGCAATTCTGTTCTCAAATCCTCGGGAACTTCGGTTTCGGCGCAAGCCTGATCCTTTGTCCCTTGGACACCTTGACCCTTGGTCTGCTTCGGCGGATTAAGGGTCATTTTTTTACTCATACATTTTGCTATACTAGCTTTGAAATCATGCGATACACGGCGGTTACGGCTTCCGTGTCGTGGTCTTAAGATATTTTTCTCGAGAGTTGCGTCGGGTAAGCCTTGCGCGAGAGTGAGAAAAGTTTCTTCAAAAAAATACAAGAATTGGTGCAGAAAACTGGCGGACTTCTATGTCCTAAATAAGATTCAGCTCGTCATGATTTGGTGGGCAGTGACAGTGGTGGTTTTTTGTACGAGAACGAGTGCGTGCTTCGCGCAGTCAACGTGAACTGGAATGACGATGGTTGGAACGTCAATGCGAACTCCGTCGAGAACCCGAACGATTGGAATGCCGACAACTTGGTCTTCTCTCGAAACTGTTGTTTTTCTCCTCGGCCTAGGGTCGGGGAGTTTTTGTTTGTAGGCCTTTTTTCCAACCGCCAAGCTGTCGGCCGATTTCTTCAAGCATCGAGAGAAAATCGGAATATTTATCAGTCGGTATGAGTTTACTTTCCCACGCGAGCTGAGAAAAAAACTTTACAATATCAAATTTTGTTATTGCTTTGTTAAGCATAGGGATTTTATGCTCGGGAGAGAGATAGCTCAAACAGAATGTAATCTCTAGAGTATCGAGAAAGGCTTGCTCGATCTTATTTCCAATTCCGAATCGTTCGACCTTGGGAAAATCATGAAAGAGGGCGAGCCACACTCCGTAAGTCTCTTTCATCTTAAGAATGACTCGTGGTAATTCTCGTGGGGGGGTATTGTTATAGCTATGATTGAACTTGTTCATATTTATAACGATATCATATCCATCAAAAACCTGTGCGAAGCGTGGTGTGAATTTGTGCGTGGTAAAAAATCGAAAAAAGATGTTGCTGAATTTTCCCTCAATCTTTCTAAATATATTTTCGACCTTCATTGTGACCTAAAGAATAAGACATATACTCATGGTCAGTATGAAGCATTCTTTATTAGTGATCCGAAACCCAGAAGTATTCATAAAGCGATTGTTCGAGATAGATTGCTTCACCATGCTATCTATCGAGTTCTCTATTCATACTTTGACCGTAAATTTATTTATGATTCCTATTCGTGCAGAAATCTCAAAGGAGTGCATCGAGCGTTCAATCGTTTTAGAGATTTCGCGAGGAAAGTATCAAAAAACCACAGCCGCACGTGTTTTGTTTTGAAATGTGATGTCAGAAAATTCTTTGCTTCGATTGATCAAAAAATATTGATTGAGGTAGTGGGAAGACACATCACTGATCCAGATACCCTTTGGCTCATCGGCCAAGTTGTCAGCAGTTTCGAGAGTACCGAAAAAGACAAAGGATTACCGCTCGGTAATTTAACCTCACAGCTTCTCGTTAATGTTTTCATGAATGAATTTGATCAATATGTGAAGCACGAGCTGAAAGCCAAATATTATGTTCGCTATGCCGATGACTTTGTGCTGCTCTCGCATGATCGCTCGGAGCTTGCACGATTGCTTCCGCCTATTCAGGCCTTTTTGTTCAAGCGGCTGAAATTATCGCTTCATCCCGATAAAGTTTTTATCAAGACACTCGCATCAGGAGTAGATTTTCTCGGTTGGGTGCATTTTCCCGACCATCTTGTAGTACGTACCGCAACCAAACGGCGAATCCTAAAACGGTTCAGTGAAGAGAATGAAGCTCTATCTCGGGTTGCTCAAACACGGAAATGCTTTTACACTTACCCAGTGTCTCATCAACCATTTAAGTACATAGACATTCATTCCCACGTTAACTTCGCGGCCTTTGACGCGGATAGAGAAGCGACGATCAAACGTGCGCTGGGTGGAGGCG
>CAZOIN010000051.1:0-4709 GCA_964579985.1 uncultured Candidatus Saccharibacteria bacterium | reverse complement strand
GTAACCGATAAGAGCAAACTTGGCCAGCTTATTGGCGCCGTGGTTAAGGAGACCAAAGGTCAAGCAGACGGCGTGCTAGTTAAAAAAATTGTAGAGTCACTTTTGAATTAAATTATGCCTCCAGAGAAATCTAAAGCGCTTTTTGAAAAGCTCCGAAGCGATCTTGCAAGCGGCAAAGCGGTAGAAATGCCGGTTCCCGTCGAGGAGACATTTCCCCGTACAAAAAGAGCGGAGAGAGCCTCTGCCGTGCCGAAAAAAACGTCAATGGAACACATGACCTGGGTAGATCGCGTCGCGAAAAACTTAGAAAGAAAGGAGGAGAAAGCGGATGAGCGAAACCATCGCACAGAAGCAGATCGAGAAGATCTTGCGAAAAAGCGCACAAGCTATCCACTCGACATGAAGTAGACCCTGCTATACAATGCGGTTGAATTCCGTTTCCTTACCTGTTTCATTATGTTATGGACATCAATATACTTCTGATCGACCTCCTCGCTAAAATCAAGGCGGGTATCTCGGAGCGCAAAGCTCTTTTCCAGGTCATTATGTCATGCCGTCTCCACAGAATGGAGACCGAGCGAATCCTCACTCAACTCATGTGGAGCCTAGCACTCTATCGTATGGCGCAGGACTTTGTTCCCCAGACGGTAGAGACCCGAAGTCACACCCCGATCAATCACCATCCTTCCAGTTCTCTGATACCCCTGATCGCGCGGAAGACGATTCACGATTGATTGCGAATCTGAACGGTTTGCTTGCCCACCTTAGTCCAGCGTACGCCACCCCTATCCGTGGCGTACGCTGGATCTTTTTTTTATCTAAGGGGGCGCCTTTTTCAATCCACAACCCTGTTCCGACATCTGCCTTTCTCACATTAAATCTTTCGTCGATTTGCAAAAATTTGGTGAGGCGCGCCGGGCCACTGACTTCTTTTGTACCGCGAATCAGCACTGCGGCCGGATAGCCTTTAGGTCCAGTAGTGACATTCAGCATCCAGTGAATACCATAGGTGAAATACACATACCAATATCCCGCTTCTCCGAACATCGGCGCATTTCTTGAGGTCTCTCGCGCTTCGTATTTTCCGTTGCGAGATCGTACCACATGCGATGCTTTATCTTCGGGCCCGTCATACGCCTCCGTCTCCGTGATCTCCAGCCGAATTATTTTCTTTCCAATCTTTCGGCACAAAGAGCATCCCAAAAGTTCCTCCGCTACGCGAAGTGTTGGTCGATCAAAAAAGTTTTGTTTCAATATCTTCATCAACCTTATTTTTGCCGATTTTCCAGAAAATTGCTATAGTTTCCCTGCATATTTCATGGTATATACTTCATGATTCATGCTTTCGGGCTCTATCGTCTAACGGTTAGGACGGAAGCTTCTCAAGCTTCAAATCCGGGTTCGATTCCCGGTAGAGTCATGGTTTACGAAACACGAGCGCCTTTTGGCGCCGTTTTCGTTCCGTGACTCTAAGCAACGTGCCTACGCACGTTGCGCCCGGGAATCGAAGACCTTCTTCCATATTTTCGAGCGGCTTTTGCGTGAGAAAATGGAAAAGGTGTACTGAAACGGTAAGTTTCGATAAGCGTACTCGCGGTCCCGGTAGAGTCATGGTTTACGAAACACGAGCGCCTTTTGGCGCCGTTTTCGTTCCGTGACTCTAAGCAACGTGCCTACGCACGTTGCGTCCTGGAATCGAAGACCTTCTCCCTTATTTCCGAACGATTCCTATCGTGCGGAAATGGGAAAGGTGTACTGAAACGGTAAGTTTCGATAAGCGTACTTGCGGTCCCGGTGAGGTTGTGTCATCTTTGCCAGAAACGGAAAAATATCCAGTCACAAAAAACCCAGCAAATGCTGGGGTTTTTGTTGCTCGGGGTTCAACTTATTTTAAGCTACCAAGTACGCCCCCATCTGTGTAAGTTATCATGTTTGTTTTGGCGTTAATGAAAAACGGAAAAGAACTCGCTGGTTTTTTGGACAGCGATATGCTTATCTCATAATTTGGTCCTCCCACGTTGAGTATGATTCCAAGCGTAGTTGCTAACCACGAGGAAAACGAGGCCGAAAATGCAGCTATAAATAAGGATTTTTGAATTCATGTGCTGATTGTATCACGATCAAGATGCAAGAATATAGAAGGGTCAGTGCAAAAACAATCTCTCACCAAAACACCCCACTTTTATTGAGCGAGATGTTTTGTTTCGGCGGGTTTGGGTTTGACTACCATCCGAGATTAACTTTTGCATTTCCTTCTACATCGGTGCTCGTACCAACCATGGCCCCACCGACATTCGAATGGGCATTTTTATTTGACTGCACATTAACCGAGGCTTCGGCCGAAGTTTCAGATGAATTTTTGCGTTCGGATTCCTTTTTCGATTTAATCTCAGCTGACGATTCAGTTGAAGTTTCCGATGAAGGTTCGGTAGAGTTTTCCTTGTGTGACCTTCTCTCGGTGTTCACCGACCCTTCAGTCCGCGATTTGACCTTATCATGTGCCTTAAAAGCGGGTGCGGTGATTTTCAAATCAATCCGACTCTCCGACGCAATCAGGAGTTTTGCTTCTTTTGCAACGCGAATTGCCTCCTCAAAACTCACAAAGGCTTTGCCGTAATCTCCAGCGTGCATTTCTGTCTTGCCGTGTACCAGCACTTTATCCGCCATCTGCAACTTTGTTTCCGCCTCCGCCGCACCGCGAGCACTTACGGACGCTTTGATCTTTTCTGCGTACTCGCGCACTTCGACAATTTTGTTCTCTGCCGCCTTCAGTTTCGCTTCCGCGGCAGCTTTAAATTCAGCATTTGCCTCTTTTTTCGTTTCCGTTTTGGTTTCGGCCGACATGGGTGCGACATCTTCCATTTTTGCTCTGTTTTTTGTGTTTGTTCTTAAACTTACTTTTGCATTTGCGTCCGCCTCCGCTCCTGTGTCCATGGTTGCTGACAGTGCCGAAACCGTAGGCAGGGCAGCATTTCCTTCGGCGGAAATTATCGCTTCTCTGTCCGTGCGAGCCTTCGAGACCATTCGAAGCCGCGTGCGCACCTCCGTTAAAATAGGCTGGACCTCCGCTCGAGAATCCTCCTTCCCCACCGCGATGTCGGTAAGCACCCGCTCATGTGCCAGGAGCGACGCTTCAAAATCCGAATGAGCTTCGAACGAACCGCGTGTATTTTGTGTAGCCTCTATCTCTTTTATCTCCCGCTCAAACGATTCGGCATGACTCGCAAAATGCGTGGCGATGTTGGCACGTGCCTCCGAGGTGAGATTCCCCTCGGCTGCAAGCTGTTCCGCTTCATCCAAACGTCTCTCGGCTCGGCGGGCATCCCAATCGGCCTGTGCCACATGCGAAACGGCAATCCAACTTCGAACTTCTTCATTGAAGCTTACTTTGACCGGATAGAGCGTATCTCCCGGAAGTGTGCCCTCGGCGGCAAACGTGGTTCCCCCTCCAATCAGCAGTGCCATAAGCAAGGCAACAGTCATTGGCTGTATGCTTAGTAACGGCTTTAACGCAAACACATCCGCAAAGAAAGCCGAGAGTTTTGACGGAGCCGGAAATGGAATCTGTCTGCTGCGAGCGTCTCTTATAGGATGCTGTTCAACAAACAACGCCAAATTCGCCCTCATTCGTTGCTTTTCGCCTGATGAGAGGACGATGTCTTTCCCTTTATTGAGCATGTCTTCTAAATCTCTGTTCATAAAATATGCTAAAAAATTATTGCAGATTCTGCTGTGCCAACTTTTGCAGTTTCTTGATGCCTCGATGGATCCGAACTGAAACTACATTTTCCGATAACCCGAGAACCGCGGCGATTTCTTTCAGCGACAGTTCATCCATAAAGCGCATCGTGATAACCGTTCGGTGCGATTCTTCTAAGAATTCTAGTTTTTGCACAACCTCTTTACCGAGAAGTCGTTGCTCCGGATCAGGGATCGATTCGTCCTTTGGAGAAAAGCCCTCCTCTATGAGCGATTCAAGTGAAAGTGATTGCTTTTTGCGATACTCGTCAATCACAAGGTTGTTTGCGACCCGGTAAAGGAATGCGCGGATATTCTCCACTTTCTTCCCTTTGGTCATATAAACCCAGGTTCGACTGAAGGTTTCCTGAACCAAATCTTTCGCAAGATCGCGATCATACACACGGAAATAGCAATGCCGGAAGAGCGCATCGGCATAAGCATCGTAGGCAGACAAGAATTTTTTTTCGTGGTCTGATTCCATAAGGGAAGACGCGAAATTTCGCCTAATCTTACATAAAAACAGGAAGTAATCCAGAGCATAAAAAAATCCGGCCGTCTTCCTTAAGAAGACGGCCGAGACAAGTTGGCGTTGGGGGAAGACACTTCAAGTCTTCGCAGCGTGGTCCCATACTCAGGGCGGAATATAAGGATCACGGCGTTGAAGACAGTTAGGATAATGCTCCCCCAAATTCAGACTAAACAATAGCATGCACTAAGCCAATTGGCAAAATCCAGATCAGAAAAATCATATTGTGTGGGCATTACCCCATCCCCCCCCCCCCCCCCCCTTATTGAACGTTGAATTGACAGGGACGGCTTCATGTTGGTAAGGTTGACCGCAGAAAGGCTTGAAGAAATTATGCAAAACAATAGCACCGCAGTCGCAGGGGGTTTCCCTGAAGTTGTCAGTTCACGGCTAACGCCGCTCGTTTATACAGACAGTCGACAAGCATTGCCAGAGGGCGTCG
>CAZOIN010000050.1:0-5021 GCA_964579985.1 uncultured Candidatus Saccharibacteria bacterium | reverse complement strand
TTCGACGGTCTTCCCCGTCCGGTAGGACCCGAGGCACAGTCGCTCTACTGGATGGACAACAAACCCTTGATGCGCAAACGATTCAGCGAAGAGGGTATTCCCGTGGCATCGGGAGCGGCCGCTTTTTCGGAGTCCCGCGCGCTCAAGATTTTTCGTTCGCTCAAAAAGCCCGTCATTGTGAAGCCTTATAGCGGCTCACGCAGCCGGCATACCACCATTCATCTCGAAACGGAACAGGAATTCCTGAAGGCCTTTCGAAGCGCGAAGATGCTCTCCCCTCTCGCGCTCATTGAAGAAGAGCTCGTCGGCATGGTGCATCGAGGCACACTCATAAACGGCAAACTCGCCGCGGTCATGCGGCGTGAGCCGCCGCATGTTACCGGAGACGGCATACATACGGTGCGCGAGCTGGTGACCATAGAAAACAAACGCGAGAAACGGCACGGAAACACCTTTCACCCGATCGCGACTGGACCCGAGGCGGATCAAGAGCTGGTTCGCCAAAAACTCCAGTGGGAGAGCATCCCAAAGCAGGGAGATCTCGTGCCGCTCAATCAAAAAGTAAGCCGAGGGCTTGGTGCGAGCACGACCGACCTTACCGACGAGATTCATGGAGAGAACAGGAAATTACTCGAAAAGATCGGCGGTGTGCTAAGTGACCCGCTTGTCGGAGTTGACTTCATCATGAGCGATGTCCGCGTTCCGTGGCAGGAGCAAGAACGCTCCGGCGTAATCGAATGCAATTCCCTGCCATTCATCGACCTCCATCATTACCCGCTCTATGGCAAACCCCGTAATGTGGCCGGCGCACTCTGGGACATAATATTTCCCCGCTCATCGCAGAAGATTTAATTTCTTCGCAAATTGTGCTATAAAGTATCCGTTCCTGTAAGGAACCCCTAAACCAACGCAAAAGCGTTGGTCGGGCGATCATTCGCTTAAGCGAATGATTTAGCCGCCCATAGCTCAGCTGGTAGAGCAGATCCCTCTTAAGGATAAGGTCCCTGGTTCGAGCCCAGGTGGGCGGACAAAAATAACTTATAACTTATAACTGAATTACTGACTAACCAATAATGAGTTTAAAGATGGACGTGATTCAGTTATGGGTTATTGGTCATTCAGTTTCGTGGTTGGGCAGGTGGCGGAATTGGTAAACGTATCAGCCTTAGGAGCTGACGCTCGTATGAGCTTGGGAGTTCGAGTCTCCCCCTGCCCACAAAATAATGAGCCTTGCGAATATATTTTGTGAGGCAGAGAAAGCAATTTTAATTGCTTGCGAGGGGAGACTCGAAAAGGTTCTCCCATATTTTCGAGCAATTCAGATTGCGAAAAAATGGGAAACCTGTACTGAACATGTAATGTTCGAGTCTCCCCCTGCCCACAGTTCGGGACAAGTCAAATTTGAGGGGGTGGCCTCGCGTAGCGAGGCAAGATTTTGGAAAGGTTTTTTCGGACTGAATTGGAATTGGCCAGAATTAGAGAAAGAAAAGAAAATATTTTAATCATAAATTGAAAAATATAATTGTGAATAATATGAACTTGGTGTCAGAAATCTAACGCAACGGATAATATATCCGTATGCAACAGAAAACATATTGTCGGCTCAATGATTTTGAGCGAGAAGAAATAAGCAGAGGAATTGAAGCAGGTCAAACGCTTGCAGATATCGCTCGTGAAATTGGTCGATATACAAGCACTATTTCCAGGGAAGTATCTCGTAACAGCGGAAAGATAGGATACAGGGCATTCTCTGCTAAACGGCGAAGCTCATTAACTGCTTCAGGCCGTCGTGGGGGAAAGTCTATTTTAGCAAAAGAGCCCAGGCTTCGGACTTATGTAATCGACGGGCTTAAGAAATGCTGGTCTCCGAGAGAAATCGTAATTCGAATAAAAGCAGAGTATCCTATGGATATGACAATGAGAATATCTCACGAAGCAATCTATCGATATATTTATGTACTCCCAAGAGGGACGCTTAAATCAACACTGATCAAAGGCCTAAGACAAGAACATAAATATCGTCGGAAACAGAAAGGAAAGGACGAAACCCCTGAAATGCGCGGTAAAATTGCAGATATGATATCTATCGAAGAAAGACCAAAGGAAGTAGAAGACCGCTCTGTTCCCGGACACTGGGAGGGTGATTTAATCGTCGGGAAGTACAAAAGATCGGCGATCGGCACACTAGTAGAGCGTACGACCCGATACGTTATCCTTGTTCCTCTCAAGGCAAAGGATGCGACCAGTGTGCGTGAAGCATATGCGCGAGAGTTTCAGAAACTTCCCAAAGAGATTACAAAAACCCTGACATATGATCAGGGCAAAGAAATGAGCGAGCATAAACAATTCACCATTGATACAGGCATACAAGTATATTTTGCTCATCCGGGCTCTCCTTGGGAACGCGGAACTAATGAAAATACCAACGGACTTATCCGTCAGTATTTCCCAAAAGGAACGGAATTTGATAAAATACCTGTAAGTGAGTTAAAGAGAGTACAGCGACAATTGAATGATCGTCCGCGAGCAGTGCTACAATATTTGAAACCGGACGAGGTGATTAATAGATTAGTTGCGTTAAAAGTTTGAAACCAAGAACCAAGAACAATAAAATACTTTTATTTTTAGCAGTTGTTTTAGCGTGCGTGAGTGCATTGAATGTGAACGCGGAAAGTAAGTATGTTCCAGGTGAGATTATCGTGGAATTTTTGAACACCACCACAGAACAGCAAGTAAGAAATGTAATAAGCTCTCGTCATTTGCAATGGAAAGAAAGTTCCCCTGTTTTTGTTCAGACGTCTGCTTTCAGAATGTATGTGCAAGTACCCCAAGAAGTCATTGCTGATTTTTCTAAACGTGATACTCTATCGAAAGACATTGTTAATAAGGACAAAGAAATAAATGTTGATAAACCAATACTGGTTAGCGCGTGGCCCACTTCATTCACTTATGTAGAAAAGTATGGCGGTACTGTATTGGTAATCCTGTTTAACAACACGGCTACAGAAGTAGGAGCAAGAAATCTTATCGGTGCATTCAAGGATTTGAAGATTGTTGATATGATTCCCGAAAATTCCACTTCGGCGACAATTCATGTATGGGGTGTTGTCAAAGTTCCAGTAGGAGAAGAGCAGTCGTGGATCACAACACTTAAGACTGAACCGTTAGTCAAAAGTGCCGAACTAAACTTCATAACGGAAGTCGCTAATGACAATGTCGTAGTTCCGCCGACTCCGACAAAAAAGCCAACACCAGTTGTTCCAAATGTCGAACCAACCACTCGGTCAGAAAATCCATCTCCACCTACAACACCAGTTCCAATTACACCAGACACCGAACCTTATACCCCAAATGGTAAATCGCTAGTCGCATTAGTAATTGCCGGTGTTGGTGTCATTGGTTTGGTGATATTCCTTGTCGTACGTCGCCAAAGAAAAACTTGAAATTGTCAAAGAACCTGGAGAAAATTTTCCTGAAATGACGGCATTTCTTAAAACCATCGGCCCGGACCATATTTTGGAAGGGCAAAAGAAAATTTTTAGCAAGACGGCTAAGCTTAAAAAGCATGATTATGAATATATTAGAATCTCTCTTTGGTAAAGGCACAGGATTTGTGGTCGTGTATCTCATTGTTGCCATGGTGGCCCTTATAATCGCAGTCTTGTCGAAAAAAGATCGATTGTATAAATTTTTTTCCGTACTTCTAACAGTCGCTGTTTTGTCTGGAGTGGCGTTGTTATTTAGTGCATCGAGTTGTGGTCAGGATGATACTGGGTGTGGTTTGGCGGAGAGCCTGTATTTAATTTTCATTGTAGTCCCACTTTTAATCATCAGCTCGATCTATTTGACCATTGCTTACTTTCTTAAAAAGAAACGAGGCCAGCAATTACAATGGTACAATCATCTTTTCCTTACACTTGGATGGTTTTCTATGCTTGTGATGATTACATTTTGGTATATTGAAGAACACCCTTCTCTCTTCAGAAATCAACCCACAAATGTCATACAAGAAAGAAATTGACCAATTTAGATTTTCCACCAAAAAAACTTGAAATTGTCAAAGATTCAGGGCAAATCCGAATTCATTTTTTTGGGGGAAATTCCGCCGCAGGCGGGGCAAAATGGGTTCGGACTAATTCAATAATAGACCACAAATAAGTCCGCGCAATTTGTGGGCAGAGCAAGCAATTTTAATTGCTTGCGCGGGGAGACTCGAACGCCGGAGCGATGCCGCGTCTGCTGACGCGGCCGCGAGGCGGTGCCCAGACCAAATTTTTCGACGGAAAAATTTGAGTCGCGGGCGAGTCCCCTGCCCATAATTGAAAATCCGCTCGGGAGAACGTTATTTTGAAATGACCTCGAAGGCCTTTTCTTATTATCACATATATGATATACTGCGATTTACGTTAGTAAGGCGTATTTTCGCATCATATGTCCGTTCGACTAAAACACATCGGGCTCCTAATCAAAGACCTCCGCGAGGAGCGTGGCTTTTCCCAATCAGAATTTGCCAAAAAATTGCATACCGCTCAGAGCGCTATTGCGCGCATCGAAAACGGCGAACAGAATCTTTCAACCGCTACGCTTTCCAAAATCAGTGCGGCACTCGATCGCGACATTCTCAAGCTTTCCGACAAATCGCTTAACATCCGCATTGAGGGTGGCAGAAAGCTTCGCGGTACGGTTACCACGCGTACGTCAAAGAACGGCGCGGTGGCGCTACTCTGCGCTTCCCTCCTCAACTATGGTAAAACGGTACTCGAAAATATGCCGCGCATTGAAGAGGTGCATCGGGTCATTGAAGTGCTGCAAAGCATCGGACTTTCAGTGCGTTGGATCGGGAACAATGTGGAAATAGTCACACCCGCCCGCCTTTCGCTTGAAAAACTCAACCTTGAATCGGCAAAGAGTACCCGAAGCATTATCCTCCTCCTTGCTCCTCTTCTCCACTGGTCCAGGAAATTCACCTTGCCACACCCGGGAGGATGCCGCCTTGGCGGACGGACCGTTCGGCCGCACCT
>CAZOIN010000049.1:0-27128 GCA_964579985.1 uncultured Candidatus Saccharibacteria bacterium | reverse complement strand
GTGCGAGGAACGGTATGAATTAACAACATCCCAAAAATGCTTTTCCGTAATACCAAGATATTCTAAAAATTCAGAAAAATACTTCTTGGGGAATTCACCGTCATAGCGTCGTACGAGCGCGGCGCCTTCTTCTCTCGTGATATGACCGTCGCGAATTTCATGCGCGGCATCGGACGTGGCGCGGCCGATGCCGAACTTAACGAACGCGAGAAAAAAATGAAATCCGTCGGTCTTGTCGTCGAGACTCGCGTATTTGGAATAGGTACCTTCGGAGCGGCCATCTTCGTTCACCGTAAAGCCTGTGTGCTTTTGTGCGTAATAGAAGTTCTCCTGTGGAACCCATTTCGTATAATACGAGAGCCAGTGCATCTGCGCGCCTAGCTTCTCTACATCCAAAAGCTCTGGCGGACGGTACAAGCTAAATGACGGACTCTGAACCTCTTCTTCGGTGAAGATACCACTATCTGCGCCCGCCTTGAGAAGTGCATCCACGCCAGCGCCTTTGTAGTAGAGCTTCTCCCAATCGGTCACCGACTCGAATGGCTTGTCGGCGTTTTGCATGGAGCCACCATACTCGACTTCCCCGTTCTCGCCATAAAAGATGAGCGGAATGCCGAACTTGAGCGCGATATGAAAGGCGTATGCCTTCTGCCCAAATGCGAACGGTTCCCACGCATCGCCCTTAAGTTCAAAGGCCACCCTGGCAAGCTTACGGTGAAGCACTCCATCCGGAAAACAATTGAGTACGGTGAAACCAGCCTTTACGAAATTTTGAAAATTCTTCCACCCCGTGTCGGTATAGATGAACGGAGCCCATGTTACGACGAGCGGATGCATACCGTACTTGGTCTTCAAAAGATGCGCCGTGTAAGCGCTATCCTTGCCTCCGCTTCCCGGCACCACCACGTCAAAGCTGCTGCTCCTTGAACGATGTTTATCCAAGACGGCGCGAAGTTCCTCTTCCCGTTTTTTCCAATCGATACGAAGATGTTTTCGCTCCGCGTACTCGCAGGCGCTGCACACACCCTCCACGTTGAACGTAATGCGCGGGCGCTGATTCGAAACGACACAGCGTGTGCAAAAGACCACCTCCTTTGGCGAGAGCGAAAGTTGTGTATCGAGTAGGGGGTGCGCTGACATGCCGGCAAAAGCTATTTTTTAGTAACTCGCAGAATCTGTATGTCGTATAGGAGCTGAAGGCCATTGGTCATGCGCCGCGATTCGTCTGCATTCACCGTCCAGGAGCGAATAGGGTTTTCTTTTGGCTCCATATCAAAAGGCATAACTTGCTTAGAGAACGTAGCCTCAAAACCCAAATCGTCGAAGAACTTCCGGAGGTTGTTCACGGAGAATTGATTCATGGCGTGGATTTCATCCCACTCCTTGTCGCTTTCGAGCTTATATCGGAGCCTCACATCGATATTCCACGGATTAAAGATTCCCGAGATGATGAGGAGCCCGCCGCTTTTGAGGTGTGTAAGCGCGGCACGAAGGATCGGATAGGGGTCGTCAAAGTAACTGATAAGAGACGTCATCGTTACCACATCAAATGTCCTATCCAGTTTGAACTCCCATGCGTCCCGTACGAAAAATTTTATTCCGGAATCGCCGAATCTCTCCATCGCATTATTCACGAGTGTCTGTGCGACGTCAAAGCCCCAGACGGTCCCCGAAGTCCCAAGGTCTTCTTTCAGGAAATAGGGCAACTCGCCGGACGCGCATCCCGCGTCAAGAACATCCAGCTTGTCGGTCTTCCCGCCATAATGGGTTTTTATCAGCGCCGAGATTTCCTTGAACAATTCTTTGACCTCGAACTCTTTGCCCACTTTAACATGGAAAAGCGATGTTTCTGTCATAAAAACTATAGTAATCGCATAAAATTGCTTATAAGCTCGAGGCCGGCCTCACCGCTTTTCTCGGGATGAAACTGGCAACCGAAGATGTTCCCTTTCTGTACCGCCGCACAAAACTCATATCCACCATAAGTTGAAAGGGCGAATATATTTTCTGTGTGCTCCGGCTTAAGTATGTAGGAATGGACAAAATACATGGTAGCATCTTGCTTCCTAAAATCAAAGATAGTGCCGCCCCATTTCCCCGGCGTAACCGGATAAATTTTATTCCAACCGATGTGAGGGATCTTTACTCCTTTTATTTCCGGAAACCTCTCGACTTGTCCGGGGATGATGTTAAGACCGTCATGAGTTCCAAATTCATAGCCTTTGGACAAGAGGAGTTGTGCGCCGAGACAGATGCCGAGCATTGGTTTCCCGCTTTTCGCGAATTCTTTCACCGTGCCGACAAGATTTCGGACCTCCAGCCCGCGCATCCCGGAGGCAAACGAGCCAACACCGGGAAGCACCAATGCGGCCGAAGAGAGAAGTTCGCCCGCGTCTTCAGATACGAGAGCTTCTGTACCAAAATGCGCGAAGGTCTTCTTCAGACTCTGAAGATTCCCTACGCCATAATCAATGATAGTTATAGATTTCATAAGAATGAAATAATTCACCTAATTGTGCCGCACGCTAATGTCCTGTTTACTCAAATGCTGCTTCACCTCTCCGATAGTGTGCTCTTTATAATGGAACACGGTCGAGGCCGCCACCGCGTCGACCCCTACTTCGAGCGCCACCTGCGCCATAGACTCGAGACTTCCGGCTCCGCCGTGAACAATAAGCGGCACCGGTGCAAACACGGCTATTCTTTTGATAATCTCGAGATCATAACCGCCCCTCGTGCCATCACGGTCAATCGAGGTAAGCAGTATCTCCCCCACGCCGAGGTCTATCGCTCTCTTCCCCCACTCTACCGCATCAACTCCGGATCGTTCTCTGCCTCCGTCGGTGTAAACCTCATAGGTCCCGTTCTGTTGGCGCTTCGCTTCGATGAAGAGGACAACACACTGTGCTCCAAATTCTTTAACGGCTTCGCGCAGAAATTCTGGATGATGAATCGCGTAGGTATTCAGGGCAACCTTATCCGCGCCGGCGCGTAGCGCATTGTTGATATCTCCGATGCTTCGAATGCCTCCCCCAACAGTCACGGGAATGAAGATGTTCTCCGTGACGGAACGAAGTAGGTCGAAATTGAGGTTCCGTTGATACAGACTCGCTACGATATCAAGATAGATGAGTTCGTCCGCACCCTCCTTGTAGTATCTCTCCGCGAACTCCTTCGGGTTACCGACAATACGCAAGGCTTCCGTGTGGACCGGCTTTACGACATTTTGGCCCTTGATATTGAGGAGCGGAATGATGCGTATGTCTTTCATGAAAAATAGGATTTCTCTTCCTTCAAAAGCAACTTAAAAAACGCCGAGGATGCGTGTTTTTTGATCTCTTCGAGCTTAGGTAACGTTCCATCTGAATAGAGAGCGTTCGGGAGTCCTTCTCGCTTCAGGATAGACGTCATTTCCGGCAGGCGCACTCTCTTCAGGAATGTCTCGAATACTCTCACTGACTTTTCTGTAGCCATGACCATTTCCTCAAACCGGACAAAGAGTATTTTTTTCTTATCTTCCGCAGAAAATCGAGCGTAGCCCTCCGCATATTTTTCTCGGAGTACCGAAATAGTTTTAATAATTCTGTCCATCTCCGAGAGGGTATGGTAGTCATCTTTCCAATCCAAGGCGAACCACGGCACGGGGCCTTGCCGCGATTCAAAAGGAATCTGAAACAGTCTCGGATCATGTCCCCAACGTTTCCCCAAACCGCGTTTCCACCAAGAATGGACGAGCTGCACCGGACTCCTTTGCAAGCTAAGTATCCGGATATCTTTGAATACGTCAAAGAAGATTTTCATGTTCGGCATGGTTTCGTGCACGATAAACATGCTATAAGGTTTTTCCTTGTAGTAGACTTTCAGTGCAGCCTCCCCGTCTTTCACGTCGGGACGCTTCAGTATTTCAAGGTATCGCGGGTGATTAAAGACGGACGATTTGTCCGACTTTCGATAATTAAGCCTGCGGCCAATCCGCGATTCATACACCGACATATCGACTTCGAATTTCAAGAGCTCTTCCGCACTTTTCTTCTCGATAAAACCGAATCGTTCCAAGAAAGGAACATGCTCGAGGAGGGCCCGATACTGCACCGGTTCAACTCCCTCCAAGCCGGCGAGCAGATCAGCGAGCAGGAATTTTCCCGAGCGTGTTATTCCCTCGACCAAGATGATATCGCGCGCGAGCGGTGTGCGTGTTCCCACCTTTACCTTTTGAGCCTGTGTCATACTGAAGATGTATTACGTTTATCCTTTGAAAGATCCTCCTTCAGACTCTCTTTTTTTGATCGGAGCACGACCCGCGCGTACAAAAAGATACACACCGCGAGAAAAGCGAGCGCGAGCACATACTTAACCTGTAGCGGCGGCTGGTTGATAAGGGTCGCATACCAGAGGGCAACGATATTGCCGATGAACTGCAAAAAAAGGAGAAGGAAGCTTAACCCCTCCACTGTTTTACTCTTGCTTGTCTTTATGATTTGCGGTATATAGCAGACCGTAAAGAGAACGGTCGCAATCCATCCGAGCGTTGCGGCTAATTCCATATGTATATGTTAACCCTTTATTTGCAAAAAAGTGAGCACTCGCAGAAGACTCTCCTCTTTAGACTCCGTAGCGGTATAAAGCATGAGGTCGGGAGATTCGGGCGCTTCATAGGGATGTGTTTTGCTCACACCGATGAAATTCGAAATCTCTCCGCTCCGCGCCTTCTTGTATAAACCCTTTACGTCGCGAGAAACGCATACCTCGAGAGGACAATTGAGAAAGACCTCGAGAAAGTCCCCGCCCACAATTTGTCGAGAAACGGCTCGGTCTTCCTTAAATGGAGCTATCACGGACACGATAACGAAATCATGACCTTCCGCGGAGACCTTGGCAAGCTCGGCGAGACGACGATTGTTTTCGCGAATATCTTCACGACTAAAACTAAGATGACGATGCACGCCGCTCCGCACAGCATCCCCATCGAGTATCTCAACAGTCTTACCATGGCGCAGCAGCGATTCTTGGAGCGCGCTCGCGAGAGTCGTCTTGCCTGAACCGGATAGTCCGGTGAACCACAGAATCGTGCCTGTTTTTGCCATACTCATGGAACAAACACCGGCTCACCTTTTTTAATTGCTTCAAGGATTATGGTCGAAATCTCCTTTCTCATAAACCACTCCGGAGGGCACTCCCCCGCAAGAAACATCTTTCGCGCTTCGGTTCCGCTCAAATGGAATTTCTCCTCTTTGGCATGAACCTCGTCATCATGCTCATGAACGTGCTGGTCAAGCTTTTTTGAATAAAAAATGTGCCCGAAACGAACCGGTGTGATGCCGATATCCTCTGCGGGAAATCGATCGAATATATCGTGCGACGCGGTCGGAGCGTAGAAATTACCCACGCCGGTATGGTCCCGTCCGATGATGAAATGCGAACAGCCGAAATTCTTTCGACACAGCGCCGTGAAGAGCGCCTCACGAGGACCCGCGTACCGCGAGTAGGTTGCGAATGCGGCAAGCACCACTTTCCCTTCCGGGTAGATGCCGTTCATCATGCATTCATAGCTTTTCAAAATGTACGGCGCGTTAAAGTCTCCCGTCTTTTTTTTGCCCACGACCGGATGCACAAAGAGGCCGTCGCACAGAGCGCTCTTAAGCGCCGCAAGCTGCATATACTCGTGACTCCGATGAATCACATTTCTCGTATGAAAACCGACGACTCGCGACCAATGCCGCTCCGCGAAAATCTTACGCACCTGCCGCGGAGTGAGCGCGTACGCTGCACTCGGAGTGTGCCTGCGCTTAAGAAGCGTCACGCTTCCCCCCAGAAAAACCGGCTGCATCGAGAGAGTGGCGCGAACTCCGGGGTGTTCGTTACTTGGCGTCCCATAGAGCTTCTCTGCGAATTCTTTTTTATCGAACTGGAATTTCTCTTTCAAGTGCAGAAGTGCGAATATCTCTCCCTGTGTATCGGCAAGCGCAACATCTCCCCCTTCCGTAAGCTTCTTAGCTTCGTCTGTGGGCACATCAAGCACTATCGGAATCGGCCACAGGACACCGCTTGCAAGTCGCACGGTATCAAGCACGCTTTGCACATCCTTTTTTCCCATAAATCCTTCAAGCGGGCTGAACACTCCCGTCGCAAGATTCTCGACATCCATAGCGTGCTCGTCCGAGAGCTCGAGCTTCGGAAGGCTTTTGGCTCGGAGGAGGTCCTTTGCTGCGCCAAGCCGCTCCACCAAGGTGCCGCCATGCGGGGGGATGAGCATAGGACCCCTACTGTCCGGACGTACCCGATGAATGAGCGTGTTGAGCATATTGACGCATTCAATCGGGTATGTGCCGATAGCCGTTTCCGCGGCAAGCGTAAGCCCATAAGCGCCCTCCTCTATGGTGTTTATAATGTCATGGACCTCCGCTCGAGTCGGTTTCTTCTTCTCAATCATGGTTTCAAGCAAATTCGTGGCAACGAAGACGCCTTTACCTTTCTTGTTCGCTTTCCCGATAATCTCTTTCTGAAGAAATGGAATATCTTCAAGCGGTACTTCCTTGCTTAAGTCACCACGGTCAATGAGAAGGAAATCCGTTTTTTCAATAATCTCGTCAAGATTCGTAAGCCCGTCAACGCATTCTATCTTTGAAATAATCTTCATTTTGCCCTTTGTTGCCGTTCGCACCGCGTCCACGAACGCTCCAGAGCGCATGAACGAAGCGGCGATATACCCTACCTTGTGCAAAAGACCGAGCTTAATTGACTCATAGTCCTTTTGCGAGAGCACGGGCAACGTGAATTGTCTGGGGATGACTGGATCAATTCCCACCCCTTTGTTGCTTCCGAGGCACCCTCCCTGTATCACCCGCGCGGTGATATACCCCTCTTTTTTGGAAGCGACATCCGCAATGGAGAGAGCGACCCCGTCAAAATCCATGTAAAGGATGTCTCCTTCTTCAAGCTCGCCGATAATTTCCTTGGGGTTAAGATAAATCTCCTGCGCATTGCCAAGCGTCCCGTCCCGATGGTCCTCCCCAAGTCGAATGCTTTCCCCCGCTTTGAGCTCAATGGTTCCCCCCGTAACCGGACCTGACCGCACTTGCGAACCTTCCGTATCAATGATGAATGGAAGTCCCACCTGCTTTGCGAGACCAAGAAAATAGGAGAGGTCAGGAAGACTCGAGTGCGACATATTGATACGCACGAAATCAACACCACGAGCTTTGAGCTTCAAGAGTGCCTCTTCCGTCCTCGTTGCAGGGCCGAGCGTGACAATGGTCTTTATTTTCATGTTATATTAGGACCGCCTTAGGGTCATTCATTATAGTATAACCATGAAAATCTGCTTTCAATTACAACGGCAGTTCGCCTATGTCGGTCACTCGATGGCCGTGGCACTCAAAAAGAACTACGGCATTACCGATTTTTGCGCCTATGTCGAACTCACGTCAAGCTTGAACTTCTTAACATCGCAGACGGAGGTACCCTATTCCGGTTTTCTGTTCGAGGGAGACCTGCATAGCGGCTACAAAACCGAAAAGCTGGATGTAGAGTATCTAAAAGAGCTTGAAAGAGAGTACGGGCTCCCCAATCTGTGGCCATACATTGAAGTAGATAGAACGGTGAGGTACGGCCTGTACCTGCATTCGTACCCGTATGATACACCGCTCCTTACGCACGAGGAGATGATGCGCACGATACAATCGAGCACCAAACAGATACTCGCTTTTTTGGAAAAGGAAAAACCCGACTGCATCATCTTTTCCGTGGTGACGGATGTGAGCAGTCTACTCCTCTATCACATCGCGAAGAAAAAGAATATCAGAGTACTCCTTATCCAGACCGCAAGAGTGGGAAACAAGCATAGCCTCACTGAAAAGTACGGCACGCTCAGCTATGTTACAGACCTCTTGGCGCTTCTTCAGGGAAAAAAGATCTCGCTCCCACAGGAGCGCCTGCTTGCCGAGGAATTTCTGAAAAAGTTTAGAGAAAAACCGGTTCCCCATTCTCTTATCGATGCGCCCGGAGCGAGACCCATCAACCGGAAACTTCAATTCGGATTTCTACTTCCCTCTAAAATATGGAGCTCGCTTTACTGGTTCGTGAAGAATGGGGTAGATTATTTCCGCTACAAAGATCGGGAGTATATTAAAAGCCCTTGGCATTTTCTTGTTGACCGAATACGGCAAAAGATACGCGTACTCCGGGGCTTTGAAGACCTCTATGACGAGGTCACTCCGGAAGAGCCGTTTGCATTCTACCCTTTGCATTTTGAGCCGGAAATAGCTCTTTCCCTTTTTGCCCCCTTCTATAACAACCAGCTGTGGCTCGCCAAACAAATCGGTAGATCTCTTCCCATGAACTACAAGCTCTATATCAAGGAGCACCCCGCCATGTTCGGCAATCGTCCAAGACGCTTTTACACGGAACTGAAAAAAATCCCAAATGTAAAGCTCATTAAACCTTCGGTGATAAGCTTCGAAATCCTGCGGCGCGCGAAGATAGTCATTACCATCACGGGTACGCCCGGCTGGGAGGCAATGCTTCTCCAAAAGCCGGTGATTACTTTCGGTGATACGTTCTATAACGCCCTGGAAGTGGTGAAGAAATGCACCGCCATCGCGGAGCTGCCCTTTATCATCAAAGAACAACTTGAGCACTTTGCGTACGATGAACCGGCACTGATCAATATGCTCACGGCGATTTACAAGGAAGGCGCTGACCTCGATCTCAACCAACTTTGGGTCATCGAGGGCTCGTGGAATCTCGAGAAGAAAAAGAAGGGGGTCGTGTCATTCGTGGATTATCTCGCGCAAAAATTGGACTTAGAGCCTGTTCATAATCTAAGCCTTTGATGAACAGGCTCTTAGAACGAACACTACAACACGATGCCTAGCAGAGAAGAAAAACACAGATTACAGGAAGCCTCAAACCCTATTCAAGGGTGGGCTTCGGAGCGCGAGCTCTATGCCCTCTTCGACGTCGCAAAAGCGTGCACGGGGAAAGGTGTCATTGTCGAGATTGGGTCATGGAAAGGAAAATCAACCGTCGCTTTGGGGCTTGGCTCACAGGCCGGAAAACAGGTTTCCGTCTTTGCGATAGACCCGCATACGGGAAGCCCCGACCATCTGGCCAAGCGCCCGGGAGAAAAAATATGGACATTCAAGGAGTTCGAACAGAATATCAAAGCATCAGGACTCGAAAATATCGTTCAGCCGATTCTGGACACATCGGAACATGTCGCTCTCTCATGGGACCAGCAAATTGCGCTACTGTATCTCGATGTTAATTATCACGACTATACGCTGGGCAAAGATGACTTTCTCACGTGGAGTAAATTTGTCATGGATGGCGGAACGATCGCTCTCCATAACACCTATCCTTCGCTCCGTGTCATTGTAAAAGAGGGCCAGCCGTTCCACGGCTGGCCGGGACCAAGGAAAATACTTCAAAACTTCGTGTTCGGAAAGAAGGGATGGAAAAACATCCGCATTGTGGACAGCACGACGCTCATGGAAAAAAGCACGCAGACGAGCTTTGTGGATGCTTTGAAGGGGCGGAAAACTCAGGGCCACGGAGCACTTTTGCTCCTGGCCCGAAAACTATATGGACTCGTGACACTACTTCCTGTACCCCTTAAGAAACTCCTGAAGCGGATAGTGGTCGCGCGGAGAGAACACTAGACTCTTCATAATCACATTCATCGCCACCACCGTCTGATGTGGGTCGAGGTCGGGCTGTTTCAGGCGTTCATAACACTCCCGCGAGAGTGTTTTTCGAAGCTCCGTATCCGCCCCAAGTCTTTCTATTTTTCTCGCGAGGTCGTCTGGATTTTCGGGTTCAAAGGTAAGCGCGCTCCCTCCCGCCTCCCACGCTAGGCCAGTACCCGCAGGCACGATCGAGGGGAGACCGAACACCATCGTCTCCACTAAGGAGAGCGCGGAGAGCGTCTTCCCCCACCGTGTGAAGACATAAATGTCGCTCATCTTGAGATAGTCGTACAATTTCTCGCGGCTCACCCACCCGGGAAGCTCCACATATTTCTCAAGCCCGAGCGCGCGCACCGTCTCGCGCACAAATCTTTCTTCCGGGCCGGTACCTCCCAAAATGAGTCTGAAGGGCTCCTTGTCGCGAACCTTCGCGAATCCTTCCAGAAACAAATCGTATCCTTTTCCCGGGGCCATCCTGCCGGAGCAGAAGAGTGTCACCTTTCCGCTCTTTCCCGTCCGGCTCTGATAGTGATGTTCGTCAATACCTGCCTTTTTCATAACGTAGTCCATTGGGTACGTATCGCCGATAATGAGACCGTAGGACGCCCTCTTCAAACCAAAATCACGATGCTCTTTAAGGAGGAGCGGATTGAGGCATGATACATAATCCACACGATTCGCGAGAAGTGGCGTAAGAAGAAAACGCTCAATCGCGTAGCGAATCGCCTTCTTCATCTTCCGTAGGAACCCGAGGGCAGAAAACGCCTTTATGCCAAACCGCTTCTCAAAAAAATACGAGACGTACTCGTCTTTGATAAGCGGCGGCCTGATGAGATAGGCAAAGAGCGGACGTTTTCCTCCGAGCAAACGATACAGCCCTCCTCCATACATGTACTGAGCGTCGATATGGAAGATATCCGCGTCTTTCTCGTATTTCTTAAGTATCTTGTATACCGAAAGCTGTGCGGGGATAAGGTGTGGCGTAGTGACCTGCTCATTCTGCACGTGATAGGGAGTTTTCTCGGTAAGGTCGTTGTCGCGCGAGTACACCGTGACTGCCGTGACTTCGTTGCCGAGACGTACAAGTTCGCGCATCATGTAATCGAGCTCGATGACCGATCCGGACGCCGTGTCTTCACTCTTCAGTTTTGAGGTAATGAAAAAAATGCGCATATGCGTTAGTATAATATAGTCCCTCGGGACAAGCCCCGAGGTAATGGTGGAACCTAGCTTTGCTTGTTCTTTTCGCGCGGACAAGCCTTGGCAGTATGGGACTATATTAGCTCCTCGGCTCGGAAATGGAAACTCAAAGCAGTTTTCATTTCTCTCGCTCTACGTCGCTAATAACAAACATCAAGAGACTATAGTTATGTGTTTACTGTATGGAAAACATCTATCACCATGATGTGCTCGTAGGCATAAAGATCTCCACGATCGAGAGCGGTTCGCTTCCGATAACCAAAGAAAACGAATCGCTCCAGCTCGTCACTCTGAAGCACCCTAAGGGAGCCTATCTTAAGGCGCACTATCACAGTGCTTCGAACGTGGTCGCCGCCAAGGTACAGGAAAGTTTATTTTGCAGGAAAGGAAAAGTAAAGCTGGATGTTTTCGGCCTGGGCCCAAAACCGCCTCTGGTGCAAGAGGTGGTACTTGAGGAGGGCGAGATGTTTATACTTCTTAACGGCGGGTACGGCATCACGCTCCTCGAAGACTCCGAGCTTATTGAACATAAAAACGGCCCTTTTATGAACGACAAGATAATGATTGCCCCCGCATAATATGCGCAAAGAAATCCCCCAGATGGAACCGTGGTTCGGCGAAGAAGAAGCAAAAGCCGTGTACGACTATCTGAAGAATAACAACAAAGGGAGGCCGTGGAACGCCGAATTTGAAAAGGATATTCAAGACGTAACGGGCGCCTCGTTTGCCGTATCCTCACTTAACGGTACCGTAACGCTCACACAGGCGCTGCTCGCGCTTCTACTCAAACAAGGAGACGAGGTTCTCGTCCCCAACTCGACCATGATCGCTACCCCGAACGCGTGCGTGATTATCGGCCTTACGCCGGTACTCATAGACATTGAACCTGAAACGCTGTGCCTTGACCTTAAGCGGGCAAAAGAAGCCATCACCCCAAAAACCAAGGCCATGCTGTATGTGCCTCTGAACGGGCGCTGCGGCAACATGGACGATGTCGTCGCATTTTGTAAAAAGCACAATCTCTTTCTTATCGAGGACGCGGCGCAGGCGCTCGGTTCATTTTGGAAAGGAAATCATTTTTTCAAAAAACACCTAGGGACGTTCGGCGACATCGGAAGCTTTTCGTTCAGCTTATTCAAGATTATCTCAACGACCCAAGGCGGAGCGCTTGTAACGAACAGCAAGGAATTATACGAGAGGATAAAACTCCTCAAAGATTTCGGCCGAACCGGAAAGGGCTCGGATATCCACGATTACTTCGGCTGGAATTTCAAAATGTCGGGGGTTCTTGCCCTCATCGGTGTTGAACAGTTCAAAAAACTTTCATGGCGCATGAAGCGCAAGAAAGAGATGTATACACGATTCAAGGAAGGCCTCAAGAAGGTACCGCAAGTGGAGTTCATCAAGACCGACCTCTCGGTTACCACACCGTGGTTTATGGATATCTTCGTGGACGAGCCCATTGCGCTTGCCGCGCACCTCAAAAAACAAGGTATCGATACCCGTTTCTTCTACCCGCCTGTTCACACCCAAGAGATTTATAAAAAAGACTACGCTGGAAGAAGTTTCCCCGTAAGCGAGCGCTGTGCCTCACGAGGACTTTGGCTTCCCTCTTCCTCCCAGCTTACAGATGACGAGATTGATTATATCGTTAAAGCAATTAAAGCGTTCTACAAGGTTCGTGTATAAAAAATTCAGCGCCCCTTGCGGTAGCGCCGAAATACGAATTTTGTGTGTGGAAGTTCGAATCACTTCTGCCGACACTTGAATGCACTCTTCTATATCAATTTCTTGTCGTTCCTGTATGGCCCATTCTTGACCTCGAGAATTTCGGACGGTTCCATATAGGTAAGTCCGTATGCTCCGCGAAGGTAGATAAAGATGTCTCCTGTTTTGAGATAGAAACGCTTGAAAAACTTGTGGTCGGTGCCGTACATATCTATGCGCACGCGCCCCTTGCGCACGACGAGGCACTCCTGCAAGACGCTCGTAACCCGTTTTGACGGGGTATGGATATGGGGCAAAACGGCGTAGCCCTTTTCGCGTTTGAGGGCGAGCGCCTGAAGGGGCTCGTTTGGCGAGGTGAGTGGATTGGACCCCTTGGCGAATCGTGTAATGCGTAAACCGAGAAGCACCCCTTTATAGACAATTTGTTCCATAAAAAGGAGGCTAGGAGTTTGTGAAGAATTTCCGCGAAGACACGTCGTGGTGCGCGGGCGATTCTCCGCTTTTTACATAATCGAAATCTTCCTTGGCCATAAGCTCGGCGAGTTTAGCGAAGGTCACCTTCGGCTTCCAGCCGAGTACGTCTTGTGCTTTCTTCGCGTCTCCGAGCAACAAATCAACTTCATTCGGACGGAAATACCGTGAATCAATTTCGATGATAGTTTTTCCTGTCTTCGCATCGACACCAATCTCTCCCACTCCGCTTCCTTTCCACTCAATATGTATGTCGAGCGCTTTCCCCACTTCATTTATGAATTCCCGCACGGTATGCGTCTCTCCCGTCGCGACCACAAAATCGTCCGGTTCTTTATGCTGGAGAATCATCCAAATCATTTCCACATAGTCGCGGGCATAGCCCCAATCACGCTTGGCGTCGAGATTGCCGAGGAGGAGCTTCTCTTGCAGGCCGAGCTTGATGCGAGATAGGCCTAAGGTAACCTTTCTCGTGACGAAATTGAAACCTCGCCGCGGCGATTCGTGGTTGAACAAGATGCCGTTTGACGCGAACATACCGTAGCCGGTGCGGTACATTTTCGTGATGTAGTACGCAAAGACCTTGGAAAGCCCGTACGGCGACTGCGGATTGAATGGAGTAAGCTCGTTTTGTGGTGTCGCCAAGACTTTCCCGAACATCTCCGAAGAGCACGCTTGATAGTACCGTGCCGGAAGCTCAAGTGTGCGAATCGCCTCGAGGAGTCGCAGAGACCCGAGTGCGTTCACATTGACCGTATACTCGGGAATGTCGAAGCTTATCTGTACGTGGCTCTGCGCTCCGATGTTGTACACCTCGTCGGGCTTTATCTTGTTGAGGATACGAATGAGATTTGAGCTGTCGGAAAGGTCTCCATAAGCCATAAAGAATCGCTCGTGCCCCTTCTCACCCGTGAGGTGGTCCACACGGAAGGTGTTGGGCATGCTGGCACGACGTTGGGTACCATACACTTCATACCCTTTTTCAAGGAGAAGTTCCGCGAGGTATGATCCGTCTTGGCCGGTGATACCGGTGATGAGCGCCTTCTTTGCCATGATGCTGGTACAACCAATGCGTCAACTGATAAGTTACCTTCGCCGACAACATATGTTCATAAAATAAGAAGGCATCGCCGCTCTCATTTCCTCTTCCGTCTTCGGATCGAACGGAACGAGAGTGCCGCCAAGTATCGCAGAGATCCTGAATCCGAAACCTCGGAGTTTCTGCAGGAACAAGAGCGGTTCCATCCCTCCCGCCCGGAGCCATTCGGGTGCGAATTCGGTCACGAGTATGATAGCAGGATTTTGCTCTAACGTCCTTTGCATCCCCAGAAGCGCTTTCGGCTCTCCTCCCTCGATATCCATTTTGATGAAATCGACGTGCGAGACGCCAGCCCTTTCTAGCGCAGAATCGAGATCGGTTGCCGGCACAGAAAGTTTCGTCTTTTTGAATAAAGCGGGAAGTTCCCGCACCGTCGAGCCACACCCACTCTTCTCCTCACTGTGGTAGAAATCAATCGTTCCTAAAGAATCGCTTACGGCCGCTTGCCTTGCTTCAACATTCGAAAAGTGTCTTACATTCTTTCGAAGAAGTTCGAAAATGAACGGGTCCGCCTCGAAGGCAAATACCTTGCCTTCTGTACCGACGAGCTTCCCAAAGAGGTGGGTAAAATATCCAATATGGGCACCAAGGTCTACGACAGTCATACCAGGATGTATGAGGGCTTTGAATACCGCAACGCTGTCGGGTTCATAACGGCCGGTGAGCATTTCCCACTTTTGCTGACGTATATACCGCTCTGGAAAATGAAATCCCGCCGTGTGTGCCGCAACAGAGACTATGCCGCTGAGCACGGCGCGAATAAGCCGGTCAAGCAACGCAAAACTAACATAGTTTTTATAGAGGTCTCGCAACTTCATAGATACTGACGCTATCCTTGTTATAGAGCTCTTTCCCTAGAACCCCCTGAAGCCGCCATGCTTCGTCGCTTATTCTATCCCATATCACATAATTCACATCATACTTCTTCAGTTCTCGAGCCAGCCAGTCGTTTTTCAAAAACTCCTTATACTCGGAGACGAGCCCGCTAAAGACACTCTCGGGAAAACAGCCGCCACAGCCGTTTTTTTCGCGATAGAGCATACCGAAGAGCGTGCTACCGATGTCATTGCGATGCTCCTGAAAGTAGGCCGCCGTATGCTCCGCATCAATACCGGCGAGCGCCAGATAAAGATAGTACGACGCACGCACCCTTGAAGGATCGACAAGAAAGTTGGCTACTTTAGCCGAGTAATGCACGTTATGCGATGTGTACATCGATAACAGGTTCGATACTTCCTCGTTCGCGAGCAGAGTGGCCTTTGGAGGAAGTGCCTCCTTGGCAAACGTAAGCGCACCCGCGTATCTCTGTAGACGCTGATACTGCGAAAGGTTAGCCTCATAGCTCTTTTTTTGGACGAGAAACGCGGTATAGAAAAATACCGTTCCGATAAGTACAAGGAATGCGCATATAAACCCGGCCCTCGCTCTTTTTTCCAAAAACAGCACCGAAAAGTAGATAATGAGTGCTCCGAGCACTGGAGCGATGTAGTACCAATTGTAATGAGCCGGTATGGGAAGCGAAAACCCTGTCACAAGCTGCTGGTTGGTTACGAAAAACGCTGTCAGGAGAAACGCGAGCGCGAAGACCCTGACCCGGTCAAGGTGTTTCCAGAAGAAAGCGAGGAGAAGTGCAAAACCCCACCAGACTTTGCTGAAGATAAAATGTCTTCCTGGAACTGACCCGCTGACCGAGGTTATGTAATCGGAGAAGGGCGATGCAAAAATCTCATACAAATTCAGAAAATAAGGAATACCGATAACAAGCGCACCTAGGGTAATCTGTAGTACCGATCGCGCGCTGTGCCGTTCCTTCAAAAAGAGATACCCGATGAAGAGTACCGCATTGAAGACAAGCAGGAACGAAAAGGTAAAGAAATACGTATAGAATGAGAGGCCGAGAATGACCGAGGCCGCAACACTATACCGTTTCGCCCGCTCTGCTGGGAGACTCGCAAAAAGGGCACGCCACAGACAGATAAGATAGCCGAAGAAAAAGAATGAACTGACTTGAGGGTTAATCGAACGCGCGTAGCTTAAGAAATTGGAGTCAACACCGGGAATCTCCTGACGAAAGAGGATATCGCCCCAGCTCCCCGGATTGAGCCAGCCCCACGTCGCTTGTATGAGGAGCGCGAAGAGCATCATGACAAGCGCCGTCCCCGTCCTTCCTGTTATATCCTTAAAGAGGAGGTAGACGAGGAGAGCGAGAAGGACAGGAAGCAAAAACTTGGTAAGAAGATTTACCTCTATGGCGGAGAGAAAAAGCGCCTTACCGAGTCCTGCGACGAGTAGCGGGGAGAGAGGCTGCAAAATATACGGCTGGTCTTTCTTATCTGCCCAATAGACATTCCCGAGAAGCGGATGCCCGTCATACACTTCTTGTATGAGCGCGACATAGGCATCTTCCGCGTCGGAGCCGAAAAGTTCAATGCCTTGGTAGGACGGACTGAAGAAGTGGAAATACCACGACGGAGCGGCAACCGTAATGCCCACCAAAAGACACACAGCAAAGATGAGATAGCGATGCTTCATGGTTTTCTTATGACTAGGTAGAACACGGCCGCGAAATTGTTCACAAAGGGAAGATGATTGCCGACAATATCAAGAAGCTTAACCGGAAAGAAGATGAGGATTGATGCGTTCATAAGAACCCAGTACACGCGACGACTGCCGAAAGAGAGAACCGACGAGAACAGATAACAAAGCCAAACGGTCAGCGCTGAAAATGGACCTGCCCGATTGCCTCCTTCGACTGCGGTAAAATCTTTCGTAAGTTCAAGGAGACCCTGATAGGTCCAGCGATGATAATCGCTCGGAGATGAATGAAACGGGTACAGGAATGGGGTACTGATATAGGCAAGGCCGCCTTGCGAAAGTACACGATGCATCTCGCGCACCGCCCTCTCCGGATCCTTCACGTGCTCGAGCACATTATCACAAACGATGCGCGAAACACTTCCCTCTTTAAACGGAAGCGCAGTGATATCAGCGACGACCGTTACCCCGGGGTAAGGATGCAGGTCAACATTGGTCACTCCTTCCCCGAGGATTCGCGGACCGGAGCCGAGATTGAGGCATACCCCTTCCTTGTCGTATTTCTTTAGGAACCCTTTTCCACTCAACCCGCAAAACATCATAGGACCGAACACGGTCGCGATGAAAAAATAGATCCTCGGCCAGCGCTTAAAGAAGTCGCGCATATGTTCAGCCGTATCTTTTGAAGATGCGTGATTCATGTTATTTCGTGCCGAGCAGTATCCAACCAAGTTTATTAGGAGGTGCGTGAACCTCACTGAAAGAGAGTCCTATGTCGCTTGCAAGAACTTCAACCTCGTCTTTCGACCAGTAATTCGCCACTTCAGGAATTAGCTGATCGAAGACAATGCTGTGCAGATGCCAAAACTTGAAAGTTGAAAGTTGTGTAAGGTACGCTGACGGACCTTTCATAACCTTGACGAATAGCCAAAGCGGAATTGAGCAGAAGTAGGAGAGAAAATGAACGAGAGGGAGTGGCAATTTGGATGTCAGGTGTTTCCGGATCGGGTCCACATACCGTACGATCCACTCATTCCCTTCATAGCTATAGACCCAGATGAGCAGTCTACCTCCTCCCTTTACTGCGGCTACGAGATTCCGGAGTGCTTTCTTTGGATCCTTCAAGTGATGGATCACGCCGATGCAGAGCACGATATCGAACTCGTTTCTCCAGAGGGTCTCATAGATGCTTTTGTACTCGACACGTGCATTGCCAAACGGCGCAAGTATCTTTCGTGCCTTCTCCACCGAGCGAGCATCGAAGTCGAACGCGACCACTTCCCGCGCGCCCCAGGAAAGAGGCCAGTAGCTGTTCCGTCCCATCCCGCATCCGGCGTCAAGGATCTTCTTATCTTTGAAATCTTCGGGGGTTAACGGATAGGTCCAGTTCCGAAACTGCTCCTCATACCTCTCCTCCATCGAGGCATACTTATTCCACTCATATCCAAAACGTTCTGTTGATGACATAAAATCTACTTAATACACCTAAATTCAAATTCAATCTCATCAAATCCCCCCACATAGTAACACCAGATTCTGCTGGTGAACGCGGGAGAGAGATTGGCGAAAAAAGAGACGATGCGGTTAAGTATCTTGAGCAATCCGATGGTCGCCGTGCTATACCCCATGGAGGGCAATAAATGAAAAAAAGCTATCCAATGCAGCTCCATTTTTTCTAGGGAAAATGAGACGCCGTAAAAGCCGGATTTGGTAAAATTTTCATTGAAGTACTGCGGAAAGGTGACATCGAACCCGTGCGTATGCTCCGCGTGCGTAAAGCCGCGGCTGAAATGCGGAACCTTTATAAGAAGACGCCCGGTCGGTTTTAAGATCCGGTGAAGTTCCTTCATCACAAAAAACGGTCGGTCGAGGTGCTCCAAAACGTGGCTCGCTTCGATGTATTCGAAACACCCATCGGGAAACGGATACGGGAGCACATTAAGATCGTGCACCACATCCGGATTCGTGGCTTTTTGCCAGTCGACATTGATGAAGCCCTCCTTTTTGAGTGCGCCCGATCCGAGATTGAGTTTTTGTATAGTTCGCTCGCTCATATGTTTTTACCCCATTTCTCTCGCCACAATTGAAATACAAGAAGCGTCCAGAGGAGCTTGCCGTGGTCTCTCTTCCCCGCTTGGTGCATCGCGAGAAGTTCCCGAACGTATGCAGGCTGAAACAAGCCCGCCTTTCGAATCTCAGACTCGGAGAGCGCCTCGTTCAGAAGTCCCTGAAGATCGGTTCGAAGCCAGCGCCCAAGCGGAACACCGAATCCTTTCTTCTGCCTCTTCACGATTCTCTGCGGGATCTTATCTTGCATGAGCTCCTTAAGTAGGAGCTTAGTCGTCCATCCGTTGCATTTGAAATCATAGGGTAACGACTGTACAAAATCAACCAGGTTCTGGTCTAGGAATGGTGCGCGGACCTCGAGCGCGTTCCACATGCTCGCTCGGTCCACCTTCACCAGTACCTCGTCCATGAGATAGGTGCGCAGATAGGTATAGAGAAGCGCATTTTCCTTGGAAGCCGCTTTGGCCTCCTCCAAGTAACGGTCTGTCGCCGCATAAGGATTACTCTCTCTAAGCGCCGACTGCACCTCTTTACTGAAAAGACGGGTCAGCTCATCTGGTCCGAAGCTCCCCAGCCAGCGGGCATGGCGATAACGAGGTTCCACATCGAACCCTTCTAGGAACTTCCGTACCTTGAACTCCAGACTGAAGTTCCGGTCTTGTACGGGAAGAAGATGTACCGCCGCGACTATCGCCTTCTTTATGAACTCGGGAGCGGCGGCATAGAGCCGCGCAAGCCGGTTTGCCTGAAATGTCGGGTAGCCGGCAAAGAGTTCATCACCCCCGTCGCCGCCGAGCGCAACCGTCACGTGCTTCCTTGTGAATTCGGACAGTAAAAAGGTGGGGAGAATCGAGGGGTCCGCCAAGGGCTCGTCAAGAAGGTCAAACACCTTTGGTATAAGGTCGAGCAGGTGCTTTGCCGTGAAGACTTTCTCATGATGCTTCGTCCCCAAAGCTTGTGCGGCCATCCTCGCATAGACCGACTCGTCGAAGCTTTTTTCCTCAAACCCGATAGAAAAAGTCTCCAAGGGTAGGACACTGTGTTTTGCCGCGTAATAGGCGATGGCCGTACTATCGATTCCTCCACTTAAGAATACACCCAAGGGGACATCGGCGATGAGACGTTTTTGCACGCTCTCGTCTATTCGTCGTCCTAATTCCTGTACTGCTTCAGGAAAGCTTACCGCAGTTTCAGCGAACTGCGGCTTCCAAAAAACACCCTCGGTCACCTTTTTGTTCTGCCAAATGAGATAGGAAGCGGGTGGAAGTTTGTATACCTGCTTCCAAATGCTTCGGGGAGTGGGAACACAGTCATTTGCCAGATAGGCTTGAAGCGACTCTAAATCAATATCCCTCTTGAAAAGCGGATGTTGCATAAGTGCCTTGAGCTCCGAGCCAAAAACAAGTGTGTCACCGAACACTCCCCAGTACAAAGGTTTTTTGCCGAGGTGGTCCCTAGCGAGGAGTACGCGTTCGAGTTTCCTGTCGTAAATGGCTATCGCGAACATGCCAGAAAGTTTCTCGAAAACCCTTTCCCCTTTTTCTTCATACAGGTGCACGATAACTTCGGTATCGCTCTTGGTGGTAAAGGTATGGCGCGGTAAAAGCGATCTTCGCAAGGCTTCGAAGTTGTATATCTCCCCATTGAACACGACCGCCACGCTTTTATCTTCGTTATAGATAGGCTGACCTCCTCCTTCTAGGTCAATAATGGAAAGCCGCCGATGTCCTAACCCTATGCTTGCCGTCGCATCAAAGAGATATCCTTCTCCGTCCGGACCCCGATACGAAATGGCATGCGTCATCTTCTCTAGATTCTCACGCGTCCCTTGGCCAACGAAGCCCGTGATGCCACACATACTGGTTATGCGTTATTCCTAACTTCTTCCGAGACAAGAAAAGTCTGTGTTTCAGACGAACTGCGCAAGATAAGCTCCGCCAGGAGTCCCATCAGAATAAACTGGACTCCGACGATGATACAGATTCCCGTGAGCGTCGGGAGTGGTGTCTCGATAAAGGTAATGTCAAGCGCATATTTGAAATAGAACATTCCGAAAAACGCCAGAACTCCGAAGAAAAAACACAGGAAGCCCGCGGCCCCGAAAAAATGCATAGGGCGATTGGCATATCGAACAAAGAAACGAATGGCGACAAGGTCGAGAATCACCTTAAAGGACCGCAGAATGCCGTACTTGGACTTTCCGAACTGGCGCGGAGTATAGGTAACCGGGACTTCGGCCAGTCTCGCCTTCAGAAACAGCTTCGCGTATGCGGCAATCATGCGGTGCATCTCACCGTAGAGTTTGAGATGCGCAATGGCTTCCTTGCGATACGCCTTGAGCGTACAGCCGTGATCATGGAGCTTTGCTCCAGTCGCAACAGAGATGAGCGAGTTTGCAATGACTGAAGGAAGCCTTCGCGAAAGCCATTGTCCTTTCCAGCGATTTTTTCTCCATCCGGAAACCACATCAAAGCCCTCCTGCAGTTTCTCGACGAGTTTAGGAATATCGCGAGGGTCGTTTTCGAGATCTCCGTCGAGCGTCACCATGATCTTTCCTGTGGCCTTGTTAATCCCAGCCGCAAGTGCTGCCGTTTGCCCGAAATTCCGAGCGAGTCGGAGCGCAACGACCGGCGCGAGTTTTTGTATTTCTCCAAAAGTGCCGTCAGTGGAACCGTCATCCACAAAGATCACCTCAAAGACATATAGACCACGCAGAGCCTCGATGATGCGGGCATGCAGTAACGCAACTGATTGCGCTTCATTATAAAGTGGGACGACAATGGATACCGTGTTTTTAGTATGCATGTAAATTGTACCTTATACCGAAAGAGTAACCGGGTTACTTTCTCCTCCGCGTCTGTACTTTTCGTTTAGTGGCGGTGCTCGCCGAATAAGTGCTTTCATACCAATCAATCATGCGCCGGAGTCCCGTCGTGAGGTCAACTTTTGGGACGAAGGCAAGCTCCCTGCCCGCCTTGGTCAAATCCGGACACCTTCGGCTCGGCTCATCGGCCGGATACTCCGGCGGATACGGAATCTTGGCGACCCGAAGTGGTCGAGTAAGAAGTTTCTGTAGAACGCCTGCCAAATCAACAAGATTGGTCTCGCCTTCATGGCTGCCGATGTTATACACCTCCCCGCTTTGCTTCGAAAGGAGAGTCTTGAAGAAACCCGTAAGGGCGTCGGTGATGTAGCAATAGCTCCTCGTTTGGAGGCCGCTTCCGTGAATCGGCAGGGGTTTACCGGCAAAGGCACACGAAAGAAATTGCGGAATGACGCGCCGATCTTCCTGCTTCATACCCGGACCGTAGACATTGAAGGGACGTACGATAACGATAGGCACACGGTAGAGTGAATAATATACCATGCAGAGTGTTTCGCCGAGACGCTTGGATTCATCATAGCAAGCGCGCGGCCCGGTGGAAGAGACATGGCCGCGATAGGTCTCCGGAGTGGGTACGAACTCGGGCGCGGGGTCACCGTAAATCTCACTGGAGCTGAAGAACAGAAATTTCTTTGATTTTTTCTCGCGGGCGAGCTTGAGCAGATTCTCGGTGCCGATGGTCGCGGTGTGAATCGTCTCGAGCGGATACTTGATGTAGTAGACTGGCGAGGCGATCCCTGCCATATGAATGATGTAGTCTACCGGTCCCTCTACCGTTAGTGGAGCACAAATGTCGCCTTTAAGAAACGTAAAATTCGGATCAATGATATCGCCCAGCGGATTCTGACGTGTGCCGGTCACATAGTTATCAAAGGTGATAATCTTGCACGGCTTTTTGAATACTGTTTTGTTGAGACGCGCGAGCACGGCAAGAAAGTGACTTCCCAAAAAGCCCGAACCTCCGGAGATGAAGACCGTTTTCCCCTCAAGATCCTTAATACTGTGCCCGAGCGATTTGATGATGGTCTCAATGTCTTGGTGAACAATCGTGGATTCCATTTTTTAGAGATTAGATTAAACACGGTGGAGTCTTCGCAACTATATAACCCCTCCTGGCCTTATTTTGTGCTATGAAGCTATCCTCGGCTCGGGAACCGGTATGATGAACTTACCCCCTTTTTTTCTGAATGTCTCGTTCTTTTTCATGATTGAATCCGAAAAATTCCACGCGATAATGAGTAGATAGTCGGGTGGGTTTTGCTGTAGCTCCGCGGATGAAACGATGGGTATCCGCTTCCCGGGGGTATACCGCCCTTGCTTGTGCGGGCTGTCATCTACTATAAACTCAAGTATCTCGTTCCCGATAGCGAAGAAATTGAGCAGCGTGTTTCCTTTCGCCGGGGCGCCGTATCCGGCGATGGTTTTGCCTTTCTTCTTTAAGTCGTGCAGAAGCGTCAGGAGTTTAATCCTGTTTTGACCAATGCGCTTTTGGTATTCCTTATATATATTTTCTTCATGAAGCTTCAATTTTTTCTCTGCCGAGAGAAACGCGCGCACCGAACTTTTGGGGACGCTCGCAGTTTTCGCATTCTGTACGAACACGCGAAGCGACCCTCCGTGGCTTGGTACCTTCTGCACATCAATGATGGTCATTCCCGCTCCCTCGAAGAACGCATGCAAGGCGGTAACGCTGAAATATGACAAATGTTCATGGTAGACGGTGTCGAACAGATTCTTTTCCAGAAAATCAACGAGGTACGGCACTTCAATAATGAATACGCCGCTCTTTTTCAAGAGACGGCCGACACCTCGCGCGAGAGAGTGGATGTCATCAACGTGAGCAAAGACGTTGGTAGCGGTGATGATGTCCACCTTTCCGTATTTCTTCAAAATCTTTTTCGCTAGTGCAGGACTGAAGAATTCAGAAATGGTGTCTACTCCGGCTTTCCGAGCCACGGCTCCGATGGAATGGTCCGGCTCAACGCCAAGCACGCGAGCGCCGAGCGATTTAAATGGCCGGAGAAGAATGCCGTCATTTGATCCGATATCAATGACGAGCGAGTTCTGGGAAAGGCGAAAGCGATCAAAAACCTGCCTAGCGAAATCGTTGAAATGCGCGACGAACACGGGAGAGGTAGACGACACATACACATAATCCTTAAAGAGGACGCGTGGATCCACTACATCGAGGAGTTGCACGAGGCTACACTCTTTGCAGACATACACATCGAGTGGAAAATATTGTTCGGGAAGGTTCTTTTCGCTTTCATGGAGAAAGGCATTCGCGAGTGGCGTGGGGCCAAGCGAGAGGACGCGGTGGAGCTTTTTGCCTCGGCAGATTCTACAGGCCGTTCTATGTGTGACGCTACTCTTCATATCCTGCAGTTATACCGATGTCTTTTGCGTCCTGTTTTGAAAAAGCTCCGAACGAATACCCAGCTTGGCAAGAATATAGACAACGAGAACGCCAAAGGTGAGCGTGGCATACACCACCGAACGCCGAAGATTGATGGAGGTGTGCTCGTCCGCGTAGTTGCACCTTACGGGGATTTCCCCGACCCGAAGTTTCGCGAATGCGGCTTTGGCAATAATCTGAAAACTGAAGAGATGGTCATCGCTTGTGTGTTCTAAACCGATGGTCTCGATGAGACGCCGGCTGTAGACGCGAAATCCTTGATGAAATTCGCTGAGGGGGAGTCGAAGCACGAGACGGTCAATGAGGCTCATCCCGAGATTCGCGGCAAAGCGTACCAGCGACATCTTGTCCTTGAGCGGCTGCAGGAGCGGGATGAAACGCGAACCGAGGAGAAAGTCGTAATTGCCAGTCTTTATTTTCTCGATGGCCGCCGGGATAACCTTCGGGTCATACTGTCCGTCTCCGTGGATCTCGATACAATAGTCGGCACCGAGCGCGAGCGCCTTTAAAATGGCATACTTGATGTTTCCCCCATATCCTGAATGCGGATGCGTAAACACCTTTACGCCAAGCGTCTGTGCGACCTTTAGCGTATCATCCGTTGACCCGTCATCCACCACGATGATATCATCGAAGCATTCTTTCGGAATCTGCTCATAGGCTCTTTTGAGTAGATGAGCGCAATTGTACGCGGGAATCATCCCCACCACTTTCGTACGCTCTTTTGAAGGTGTCATGACGATTCATTATAGTGTCTCTTCTAGAAAACACAAACCAGTATCGGTTCCGACCACTCTTGTACATCTTTCTGCTTTCAATCTTCTTGCAGGCATTATTTTTCGGTATTGCCCTCAAACATTCAGGTCTATTTTCTATGGCGTTCCCGGGAGGTGACGGATACTATGAGATCGCAGAAAACCTGCTTCAGGGTAACGGATTCTCTCGCGACGTTACTCCCCCCTTCGCTCCAGATTCCGTGAGAACCCCTCTCTATCCGCTCTTCGTTGCAGGACTCGTCGCCCTCTTCAAAAGTTATTACGCGGTGCTGGTAGCGCAAATACTTCTGGGGAGTGTGATCCCGCTTCTTGGCTACGTCATCGCGCGCGAAGTAACCGAACAAAGACGCTTGGCGCTCGTGGTAGCTACCTTACTCGCGATTGAACCGTTTTCCATCCAACTTTCTACGACGATACGTAATGAAATACTTTTCACCGTTTTGTTCCTCGCCGGCCTCACTCTTTTTCTTATGTATTGGAAGAATCCGCGCTGGCACACCCTCGCCGGATCGTCTCTCCTTCTTGCCTTCGCTACGCTGTCTCGACCCACTATTCAGTACCTCCCCTTCCTGATTGCCGTGACTGTCCTGTACCTCCTGCGAAAACAGAAGGCCCGTGCGATACTTCACGCTTCTCTGTTCGGAGCCGTTTTTCTCATCGTCCTCAGTCCGTGGATGCTTCGCAACTACACCGTCTTCCACAACCCCGCGCTCTCGGTTCAATATGCGAGCGTTCCGTATGGGTACCTTATCCCCTCGATCATCGCGCTTGAAGAAAATACCGGCTTTGAGGCCGCAAAACGGAAGTTCTATGCCGGAGAAGGTGACCTAGAAAATTTTGAGAATATTACCCTCATCAATGCGTCTTACTATCAAAAGCGCACCCTGGAGTTCCTCTCTTCGCATCCATCTGGCCTCCTTCAGTCTACTTTGGTAACCATCGTTACCTTCTTCACCCATGATGGATATTTTGATGTTCTACGCCGATTGGTGATTGCCCCTTCCATTCAATTAGAACGCCCCGTCTTCATTATGCTTCTTGAATCTCCTGAAAAGACGATCGCATTCATAACCCCCCTGCTCAAAAGCCCCGCGCTTTTCGTGATTCTGGGGCGAATGCTGTGGGTGCTTATTTCACTGTGCTTTATTATCGGCGCGGTGAAGTTCCTCAAAGCACCGGAGCATCGCGCAAAAGGAGTGTTTGTCTTGCTCATTATCGCCTACTTCGTCCTCACAACCATCGCCGTGGGGCTGTCGGTGAATGCTCGGTTTCGCATGCCGGTGAACGCATTTATCCTGATGTTTGCGGTGTATGGTGCTTACGAGCTTTTGTCATCCATAAAGACGTTTGTTCATAAAAAGAAAAGAGTCGAGGCTCTATGAACGCATCAAAAAACCTCTCAAAATAGTTTTTATTTACGGCCGTAAATAAAAACTATCTTAGTTGACAAAGATAGATAACTATGCTTAGCTAGAGGTAGCTGTTCTTCTCAAAAAGCAGCTCATAAGGCCGCATCGCTGCGGAATCTTCCTTATGTTCAGTGCAACAATCTCCAGAAGGGAGCTCTATGCTCGACTGTACAGAGTTTGAAAAACTGCACCAGCTTAATACTATGGTGCTTACAGACCGCCTGCCGCTGAATGCGGTGCTTCCTGTGTATCTCTTCACTGAAACACCGGACAACCAGGAGTCCGTACTCAAAAAAGGCGCGGAGCTGTTCCACGCGGGGAAAGCGTCGCACCTGCTCCTTATTGATAATCAGGGCGGAAGTGAGCCCGGCTATCCAGGTGCTCCTCCATGGCAGAAGCGACTGCAGGAACTTAAGGTTCCGGAAGAGAGGGTGGTTCTTATCCCCTTCACCGCTCCCGTCCTCCATACCCTCTCCGAAGCATTTGAGGTGGTGCGGTTCGCAAAGAGCCGATTCTGGAACAAAATAATCATTATCTTTCCGCCGTTCCACGGGACTCGCTGTTTTCTCTCGGTGGCAACGGGAGTGTTCCACATCTACCCAGAACTGCGCGTGTGCTGCCAAGTCGGGTTCACCCAGCCGTGGCACGAGCACGCTATGCATTCGCAAAAAGCGGTGCAAGGTCTCCGCAAGGATCTTATTGTTGAGGAACTGCGTCGCATCAAGCGATATCAACAGCGGAGTAAGTTGATGCGACTTGTGACCGACGGGCCGATGTTTCTGAAGGCCGCCTTACGAAGCGGGACCCTATTTAAAAAACTGCGTAATATCTCGCAGTATGCCAAACAAGGTTCGCCG
>CAZOIN010000048.1:0-4735 GCA_964579985.1 uncultured Candidatus Saccharibacteria bacterium | reverse complement strand
GCTGGGAGACTTACACGATGTTCGAACCTTAAACCCCGAACATAAGAAGTTGATTGGCTCAGTATATCACTTCTTTCGAAGCGAATGCAGTTCGCCCTCCTTCAGATTGTCTGATTGGGATTTTTCAACCCATGAGCACAGTGTAAACATTCGGCGTAACTGAAAAAGGACAGTGATGTTGCCGTAGAAGGCAAGAATATTAAGGGACTAACGATAAGTTCTTTACTTGTCCAGTGCGCTTGCATATATTTGAGCAAGTGGATATACTATGGGGGTCTGTCGGTTGTCCATAACCGACAGGGTATAACATCCAAGGGCCACCCTCCTCGCGGAGGGTGGCTTTGTTTATAGTCCTTTGTCGGCCCCCAAACGTCTTTTCAATTCTCGTCCCCAAATGTCCTCCTTCACCTCAAGAAGATCGGTATAGCCATCCCCGCCGGTTTTCAATTCTTGTGATGCGTTGTTCTTTGAAGAAAATACGTACACCTTTTTGCCGCCCCGCCTTAGATACGTCACCAGGGCGAGAAAATCAGAATCACCGGTAAAGAGAATGGCTGTGTCGAATGTGTCGCTGTGGTGGATGGCATCAATGGTCATTTCCACATCCATATTTCCCTTTTCCTGAATCGCCTCGCCGTGTTCGTCGGTGACCGTGATTCGCTTCAACGGCTTTTTTCTGACTTCAAAACCCAAACCTTTCTTGAGGAACGTGAAAAACTTGTGTTTGGCATCCATACTGTACGCTCGCGTCCCGTCGGCAGGATATGCTGTGTAGTAAAAGACGCGGACCGCAGTCCCTTGATAACGGTCTTTGATATACGCAACGACTTTTCCAAAGTCGAGAAATCGACCCTTTGCCTTTTGTGCCTGCCACAGGTTAGAAGCATCAATAAATATAAAGATTGTGTTCTGTTTCTGTTTTGGTTTGTTGGTTACATGTCCAGACAAATAAGTAGTTGTGAACGGATAATCTCCTAGATTTTACCACGAAACGTTCGGCTCTCACTACTCCAACATCCTCAGCGCGCCCTTGTCATCCCGATGCACCCATTCTTTGAGGATCAGCACATTGAGTAGTCGAAATCCCGACCTCGACGACCGAAATCCAATCGCCTTGCAAAGATCACGGATCGATGCTGACCTGCCTTGGCTAATCTCATCCTGGAGGAATGCCAGAGCTTTTTGTTCTTGCTCAGTTGGTTGATTCCCTATTGGCTTTACCTCCGGAGGCAGCAGCACGGCAAAGAGCTTAAGGAGGTTTATCCCCATTTCCTCAATCGCCTCATCGGTCATGTGCTCCTTGATTTCACTCTCTACAATCACCCGCAGTTCGTCGAAGGCTTCTGCGGAAAGTCGTGTGGGTTTGTAGGTCATAGCGCCCCACCCTATCTGAAGATTGGTGAAGCGTAAATGACTCTGAGAATCGAACCTAATTATTTGGCTAGTATCAAAAGTCCTTCAAGTGTTTACCAGGTTTACCGTCCAAGTCCCCTGTTTTTGATTTTTTCTGGTAAACAGCGAGCCGAAACCAATAAAAAACCCCTCGGTTGAGGGGGTTTTCAAGGCATGCATTCTTGCCACTTATCTACAAAACTGCGGGACTTGGATTCGAACCAAGATACTCGGATTCAGAGTCCGAGGTCCTACCATTAGACGATCCCGCAACAGTAAAAAGTTGATGGCCTTCGGCTGATAGCTTTTGGCTTCAGCAGATATACAAAATACCTGAAAAAGAGCTTTTGTTCAACCCACTATAGTAGCTCCTCGGCTCGGAAATGAAAACGCAAAGCCGTTTTCACTTCTCTCGCTCTACGTCGCTAATAAAAAGCACCGGCGAGTGTAAAAACATTCGCCGGTAAGAGTAAGGATTATATAACCTGAAAGTGCACCGTATCGCGTTGGCAACTACTGCTTTTACAAAATGTAAGGGTCCACGGTTTCTGGGTTTGTATCATTGGAGCCCGACCGATATGGATGGTTTTGCACTCCGCGCATTGCAGTTTACGCTGTTTGCTTTTTCCGTTATTTTTGTGAGGTACAGCCAGAGCGTCGAGCAGTTTTTGAGTGTTCATAGGTGTACATTTTTCTCTCGGTACACTACTGCAAAACTCACTTTCACACAACCATCTATAAGGCCGAGGCGGCGAGTTTCAGGAGGTCATCATGCACTTTGCGGTTCGAAGCGATGAAAAAATCATCTGATCCGAAAGTCCAGGGAGCTCCCGCAAAATCGGTAATCTTTCCCCCCGCCTCTTCGATGAGAAGTACTCCCGCCGCGTAATCCCATTTGTTGAGTCCAAGAAAGAAAACGCCTTCAGTGCCTCCCCGCGCCACAAAGGCGAGTGAAAGCGCGGCGCAACCCAAGTAGCGCTTCGATTTCACGAAGCGTTCGGCATTGGTGAAAAGTGCATTTAATTTATCTTTTTGCTTCTTTCCTGGATCAAAGGTGATGACCGCATGTTCTTTGTCGCCATCTGACACTTGCACTTTCTTGCCGTTCCAAAATGTCCCTTTTCCTCTTTCGGCGGCATACAGGGAATTGCCTACCGGCTGATAGATAACGCCTACAACTGGAAGTCCCCGCTTGAGCACCGCTATTGAAACTGCGAACAGCGGAATACCGTTCACAAAATTCGCCGTGCCGTCAAGCGGGTCAATGATCCATTCGTACGGAGAGTCCTGTTTTTCCGCGCCGCTCTCCTCGCTCAAAATGCTGTGATCCGGAAAATGCTTTTTTATATGCGCGATGATAGTGCTCTCGGCCTCCTTATCGGCGGCCGTGACAAAACTCTTATCCACTTTTACTTCGCGATAAATCGAGGTCTCAAAATAACGGAGTATGACGTCTCCCGCTTTTCGTGCGGCCAGGGTGGCGGTAGAAAGAAGGTCCATGTTATTTTTGGTACTTCCCTAGAGATGCAGAGGAAGTTTCCGCCACACGTTTTGCAAAAATCTCTTGCGCGGACGCTATTCTTTCATCTTTGCCTGTCCACTCTTTCATAACTGGTTCCTGCAGCGCGCGCGAATAAGAAAACGTGATGTGCCACGGAGCATTTCTTGCTTTCGCTAACTTTTCGATTTCATTCAAGCGCACCGTGGCATCCTCCGCACTTTGCCCGCCCGAGAGAAAGACGATACCAGGAACTTCTTTAGGAACCGCCGCAAAGAGGGCTCGAAGCGTTGCTTCGGCAATTTGACCAGCCGTTACTGCTTCTCCCGAAGTCTTGCCGGGAAGCGCCATGCTGGATTTCAAAATAAGTATCGAGAGATCGACATTCGCTTTTTGTACTTCTGAAAATACCACTCGAAGCGTTTGTGTAAGCACTTCTTCGCTTCGCTTGAGTGTATGCATACCGTCGAGCAATACCTCGGGTTCAATGATCGGAACGAGTCCGGCCTCTTGGCTTTTTTTCGCATACTCGGCAAGGCGCCTTCCGTTTTCAAGAAGACAACCCTCTGTGGGAAGTCCGATTCCAATCCGTATTACTGCGCGCCACTTGGCGAAGGTCGCGCCAAGCTTTGCATAATCAGAGAGTCGCTCCGATAAACCCTCAAGACCTTTAGTTACCTCTTCTTTTGGAGAGTCTGCGAGAGGCTCTGTCTTCTGATCAACCTTGATGCCGGGCATAATACCTCGCTTTTCGAGAAACTCCGGAAATGGCGAGCCGTTACTTGCCTGTTGGCGAAGGGTTTCCTCGTAAAGAATGATTCCCGAAAGCCCGTTTTCAATTCCCGGAGTCGAAAAAAGAAGCTCGCGCCATTTCCGCCGCATTTCCGCTGTCTTCTCGATGCCGTAGGCATCAAACCGCTTGGCGCAGGTTGAATCGCTCTCATCGGCCGCCAAAATCCCCTTGCCTGGGGCTAAAAGCCTTTTGGTAATGTCGTGAAGTGATGCCGACATAGAGAACCTAGATATACCTATAATGATCGACAGTGTATCACAACTTTGAAAGAACTAGAGCCGCCCCATAATGCAGGGCGGCTCTTAAAACAGTGCTTTACGAGTGCGCTTCGATGTAAGAAGACATTTCTGCCCGCAAAAGGGCAAGAGCCTGCTTGCGCAGCTGACTGATGCGGCTTTCCGAAACATCGAAAGATTCGGCAACTTGCCTTGCTTTCCAATCTTCGCTAGATGGTGCAGTTCAGATTTGAATTCGTGAAGATGAGATTGACAACGTGATGCAGTTCAGGCGGAAGTTTGCTTATAGCTTGCTCCAGAACCTCGCGTATCTCTTCGTTGGCTATGTGGTCGGCGGGATGAACCCAAAGTGCTTGCGGTTCTTTATCGCGGTGTAGTTCACACCAGTTCTCATCATCTAGGGAGTTGGGAGTGTTTTGGATCACATAATCGCTGTCAATCAGCAGGGCATCATCCGGATTAAGGCAGCAATATGCGACCACTTCTGCCTCTGTGGCGCATCGCCCGAGTTCCTGTTCCAAAACGATCTGTTTTTGCTGAATCGAGCAAACCTTCTCTCTATCCGGAGCGAGAAAGGACGTCCATATCCCGAAGGAGATCGAGCATTGATCCCCGTATGTGCCACCGAAAGTATATGTCGTTATTGCCAGATTTGCCACTTTTAAAACAACTGATTGCGTGACCCAAACCGCAATATCCGGCAGAACAGAGCTCATCATAATCAACGAGAGAATTCCTCGGAATGCCGAGGGAAACTTTCGCGGCAATTTGGGGAACAAGCGGGAGATATTTTTCCGCCAGTCTTTCTTTAGTAGT
>CAZOIN010000047.1:0-4776 GCA_964579985.1 uncultured Candidatus Saccharibacteria bacterium | reverse complement strand
TAACATTCTAAGCTGTCATTCCCGCGTAGGCGGGAATCCAGACCTATACAATAAGCCACACTCTGGATCCCCGCAGTAGCCTGTCCTCGGCCACGATCGGGGACGAGGATGACAGAAACGGGGCGTTTCGTAATTCACAGTATCGAAAAGGAACGCCAGCGTTTGGTACAAGAGGCAACGGAACTTATGCTCATTCTAAGTTCTATCATGCGAAAAACTCGTTAATTTCTGATAGAATAGGGGTATTCGAATTTATTTCTTAATTATTTTTCGAATTTCGAGATTCGGATTTCGAATTTTCTCTAAGGTATGGCTGTAGCAGCTAAAGCTTCCCAAGAATTCGTGAAGATAAAAGAGGTACGCGATGGAATCGTGATCCTTAAAGATGGCGGGCTCCGCGCGGTGCTTATGACCTCGTCTATCAACTTTGCTTTGAAATCTGAAGACAATCAGCAGGCGATCATCTCCCAGTTCCAAAACTTCCTGAATTCGCTCGATTTCTCGGTGGAAATCGTCGTGCAATCTCGGCGATTTGACACCAAACCGTATATCGCCCTTCTCGAGGAACGGGTGCTTCTTCAGAAGAACGAGCTCCTGAAATTGCAGACGCGCGAATATATCGGCTTCATTAAGAAGTTCACCGAGGGGACAAATATCATGAATAAAACCTTCTTTGTTGTGGTGGCCTATACACCCGCTATCGTGGAAGTGCGGGCGAGTGGAGGGAATATTGCCATGAAAATCAAAGAGGGGTTTGGGGGCGGGACACATACGGAAGCGGAAAAGACCAAAGGATTTGAAGAGCATCGCACGCAACTTGAACAACGCGTATCGGTGGTCGAACAGGGTCTTATCAGGACCGGCGTCCGAGCCGCACAGCTCGGCACCGAAGAGGTGGTGGACCTTTTTTACCAACTGTTTAATCCGGGAGATACGGAAAAAGCCGTACAAGAAGCCTAGCAAATACCAATCTGCAAATGAACACCAATCTACTAATACCTGCAAATAAGAAGCGAGAAACCGAACTCTTATACCCAGAGCTTTCATTTGATGTCGTCGGCCTCTGTTACAATGTACACAACGAACTTGGCCGATTCGCCAAAGAAAAGCAATATGGGGATTGCCTAGAAGAAAAATTGAAGACAAAAAGCGTGGCTTATATGCGAGAGCTTAGAATTGGAAATACAAACAATATCGCCGATTTCTTAATAGACAATAAAATTATTCTGGAGTTAAAATCCAAAAGATTTCTGTTGCGTGAAGATTATCTTCAAACACAGCGTTACTTACAGGCAACTGGCGTCAATCTTGGTATTCTTGTCAATTTCTCCGGGAAATACGTCCGAACTCACCGTGTTATCCGCATTGATTATGCAACACGTAAGCCGGCACTGTCGGATTAGTAGGTATTAGTAGATTGGTCCGCCAGCTGGCGGATTAGTTGATTGGTAAACATTGTTAATTGGTATCTGTTATGAGCTTTCTCGATATATTCAAAAAAAAGCGGAAGGAGAGGGATATTGCCGAGTTTTTGCCTGAACAGATTTATCAGTCGGGCACGCTTGAACTGCAGGACGTAATCGCACCGGCCGCCCTGAAGGTGGCCCCCAACTCCCTCAATGTCAGTGGAAAAATGACCCGGACTTTCTTCGTTATCTCCTACCCTCGTTTTCTCACCGAAGGCTGGTTCGCGCCGATCATCAACCTGGACAAAGTGTTCGATATCAGCATTTTTGTGCATCCGGTGGATACCGCAAAAATTCTCCGCACGTTCCAAAAGAAGGTAGCCGAGGTGCAAAGCCAAATGGCGGACCGCGAAAAAAAGGGCCTGGTGCGGGACCCTATGCTCGATACGGCTTATCAGGACCTTGAAAAACTGCGTGACGATCTGCTTCAAGCGCAGGAAAAGCTTTTTGATGTGGGGATTTATCTCACGATCTATGCGCCAACCGAAGATGAGCTGGACAAGACCGAAAATGAAATAAAGTCGATTTTGGAAAGTAAGCTTGTCATCATCAAACCGGCGTTCTTTCAGCAAGAACAAGGGTTTAGGAGCACAGCGCCGCTCGGAAACGATGAGCTCATGGTGCACACCAAGCTCAACTCCTCTCCGCTCTCGAGTGTGTTTCCATTTCTGTCCTTCGACCTTACCTCCAACAAGGGCATCATGTACGGGGTGAATCGGCACAACTCTTCGCTTATTCTTTTTGATAGGTTTAGCCTTGAGAACTATAATTCAATTGTGCTCGCTAAGTCGGGATCGGGTAAATCGTATATGTGCAAGTTAGAGATTTTGCGATCGCTCATGTTCGGAACGGAGGTACTCGTCATCGATCCAGAACGGGAATATGAGTACCTTGCCGAGGCGGCAGGCGGAAAGTATTTCAATATCTCTCTCAATTCTGAGCATCATATCAACCCGTTCGAACTGGCGCCCCCGCGGGAAGATGAATCCGCAGCCGATGTCTTGCGGTCGAACATCATCAACCTTGTCGGACTCTTTAGAATACTCCTCGGCGGCCTATCGGCGGAGGAGGATGCGATTATTGACCTTGCCATCACTGAAACATACGCCCTCAAAGACATCACCGCCGATTCCGATTTCTCAAAAATCGACCCGCCGCTTCTCTCTGATTTCGAACTGGTGCTGGCGGGCATACAGGGAGGGGAATCTTTGGTGCAGCGTCTGTCCAAATACACCCGTGGCACGTGGTCGGGATTCATCAATCAACCCTCGAATGTCGATATCAACTCAAATTTTATTGTCTTTTCACTCCGTGATATGGAAGATGAGCTTAAGCCGGCGGCCATGTATATCGTCATGCACTTTATCTGGAATTCGATCAGAAAAGAACTCAAAAAACGCCTGATGGTCATTGACGAAGCCTGGTGGATGATGAAATCGGAGGATACCGCTTCGTTCCTGCTTGGGCTTGCGAAACGCGGCCGCAAGTATTATTTGGGACTCTCGACGATCACGCAAGACGTGGACGATTTTCTGAAGTCCCCCTACGGACTGCCGATTATTACCAACTCCTCCATGCAGATACTCCTCAAACAGTCCCCATCGGTGGTGGACAAGCTCCAGGCGATCTTTAGCCTCACCGATGAGGAAAAGTACCTGCTGCTCGAATCCGACGTGGGCGAGGGCCTCTTTTTCGTGGGACTGAAGCATGTCGCCATCAAGGTCATCGCCTCCTATACGGAAGATCAGATTATCACTTCGGACCCTTCGCAATTGCTTTCCATTAAAGCAGCCAAGGAGGAACTGAAGGTTGCTGAAGGGAGCAACTGAATCACAAATAACTCATCACTGAATGATTGAATCACGCGGGTTCAGTCTGTCTTCAGGGGTAATTCAGTTATTCAGTAATAAGTCATCGGTTATTTCGAAAATAAAAGGCAAGCTCGCGGGAAGTTCGGAACGTCAACTCACCTGTGATACTATGGAGGCATGGACAGAAGTCGCATACAAAAAGAAATAGAGGGTGTCGCGCGAGAGTATGGCGTAGCGCTTTTCGTGCTATTTGGATCGCAGGCATCGGGACAAACTCACACCGAGAGTGATGTTGACGTGGCATACTTCTCCGACCAAAAGATAGCGTTCGAAGATGAGGCTAGGATAAATGCGCGCTTGACGGAAATATTTCGAACAATCGAGGTACAGCTCGTCAATCTTAAGACCGCGTCGCCGCTCCTTCTGAGGAAAGCCACGGAGAACGCCGTCATTCTCTACGAAGCGCGCCCGCATTTGTTTGATGAGCTGTATCTCTATGCTTTGCGGACATATGAAGAAGCAAAACCGCTTTTCTCGTTGCGAGAAGAGTATGTAGCGCACAAACTAAAACGATACGAACATGCTCGATAAACATTTGTTGAACAAAAAATTGGATATGCTTTCCGACTATGCGGATACCCTGGAAGGATTTATCGCGGAAAAGGAAAGCGAAACGATACGGCAGGATCGTCTTCTCCTCGCCGCCGTTGAACGCTATTTCCAACTGCTGGTTGACCTTATGATTGACATCAATGTACACATCATCCGGGAAAAACACCTAGGCGCGCCTGATGATCTGCAGAGCACCTTCAAAACCATCGGGGAAAACAAGGTCATTGACCGCGTGTTCGCGGAGAAGATCGCTCCAATCGTGGGAACACGGAACATGCTCGTTCACCGGTATGAAAAACTCGATACGGATATCTTTCTAAAAAACCTGAAAAAACATTTCTCTGATTTCAAGAGATACATGCTTGAAATTCACTCATTTCTTAAGACCGATGCATGAGTCCATATCACCTCTGACCCGTCCCAGCTTCTTTCTGTTAAGGCGGCAAAAGAAGAGCTCCGAGTTGCCGAAGGGGGCAACTGAATCACACATAACTCATCACTGAATAACTGAATCACGCGGGTTCAGTCTGTCTTCAGGGGTAATTCAGTTATTCAGTAATTTGTTATCGGTTTCTTCAGAGGTTATTCAGTCATTCAGTTATAAGTCATCGGTTATTTAGTACCATCGTGCCTCCCCAAACAAAACCAAAAAAACATTCGATTTCAAACACAGCCGCCGCGCTACTCATCACCCTCGCGCTCGTTTTCGATGGAATACAAGCGGGCGCTAACCTCATGCACGCGATTCCGGTCATTGGCACTGCGGCCGCCATTATCTTTACCATTCTCCTCAACGTGTGGGCGTACCTTTCCATCTGGCTTGGGTTTAAGCTCGCAGACCCGAACATTTCTTTCCTCACACCCAAACGCGCGGCCGCCTTAAACGG
>CAZOIN010000046.1:0-5082 GCA_964579985.1 uncultured Candidatus Saccharibacteria bacterium | reverse complement strand
TTTAAGTGTCCACCTAGGCTACAATATAGGTATGTTAGAAATCAGTCGTGAAGAATTCGAATCCTTCGTAAAGGAAGGTGTGGAAGCCATTCCGGAGAAATTCCGTACACGCATCAGAAACGTGGCGTTTTTGGTTTACGCGGAACCGACAGACAAACAACGCAGACAGAATAAACTCCGACAAAACGAAACTCTTTTTGGATTGTATGAGGGAATTCCGCACACGGCGCGCGGGGAAAGCTATGGCGGGCTTCTCATGCCGGACAAAATTACGATTTTCAAAAAACCGATTGAAGCGGAAGCCCGTCTCCTTACGCGGGTGCGGTTTAGCGATAAAGTGAGAACCTACGCTATTGCTGAAAGAAATAAAGTGTTTAGAAGAGAAGTGCGAAAGCTAGTAATCGATACTGTTTGGCACGAAGTCGCGCATCACTTTGGGCTCGATGAGAAAATGGTGGAAGATCGGGAAAAACAGCGGAGGAGACCCCAATAATTTACGATGTAGAATTTTGTGCTATTCTTGAACTATGAGAGTTGAACAACCGTCATCAGAACAGGAAGTTGCAACAAGTTTGTTGATTTTAAATACCGAACAGCGTAAGCAGTTAAAAGAAATTGTTGCACCTCGTTTAGGCAAAGTTACTTAGCTCAAATTAAAAAACTATAAGCAACATTAAACAGCCAAATATGAACGCGGAACAACCAGAAATTGAGCCGAGACAGGAATTATTTAAACGGCTTGCGGAACTTCGTGAGAAAATCCATGCCGAAATGGGAAAGGAAATTGAATTGCGGCTAGAGAAGAATCCGAAACCAACTGAAGAAGAATTGCGAATGGCGGCGTTTACCGAATGGATAGAGCCGCAAGTCAGAGAAGCAGCGCGCGAAATGTATAATAAAGGATATGGAACAATATCGTCAGGTTTTTATGGCGACAACAATGAATTTCAAGCTGTTGATGGCTATTTTAGCGTGGACGAAGAGACAAAACACAAGTTAGACTTAATGGGAGTAAAAGTTTTAAATGGGTCGGAACTGGGTTTGCCCAAGAACAAAATTATTACTCAATTAAGATTTTATCCACAGAACGCCGATTTGGCAGAAATGAAAAGACAATGGGATCTGGTAGCGGATCTTTTACCCAAGAAAGAAGGAGTAAACCCCATTTGCACTCGTGCCGAAGAATTCAGAGAGCAATATGCTCAAGACCACGCCAGTTTTGAGGCTGATATTGATAAGTATATTGCACAACTTCAAAGAGATAAACTTGCGAAGGAGATCAAAGACGCTCCAAAAGAAAAGCGGAAGGAAATTTTAGAGACAGCCAAAGAAACGCCAGAATATTGGCAGAATCGGAATGAGAAAATTAAAGAACGGCAAAGTGAAGAGGAAATTGATGGCGGCTTAGGTGTCCTTCTTAAGAAAAAGACTATTTATCACGGCTCGGGTGTAAATGGAATCAAGCAATTTAACAAAGCGGAAGAAGATACGGTGGGTAGCGGAGTATATTTTACTTCCGATGCAAAAAACGCAGTTGGATATGCACGCCGGCGGTCACGCCGTAGAGAGGGTGCATCGCCCGTGATTTATGAGTCCTCTGTTAGGGATGTGAAACTGCTTGATTTACGAAAGACCAGAAATGTGGAAATAGTTTTAGATGGTTTTAAGGAAGTTTTAAAAGAGAAGTTAAAGAAACCTGATTTAGACTTTTTTGTGCACCGTATGATAGAGAAGGCAATTGAAAAAATAAATAGTGGAAAAGTCAGAAATCTGAAAGAAATTGCCCAAAGGGATGGTGAATCGTTTAGCACTTACATAAAGTCATTGGGGTACGAAGGATTAGTTACTTTTGAGGGAGGCGAGGGAGATGACGTAGGGAGACATGATACATATTTGATTTTTGATCCGGAGAAAGCAAAGATAATTCAGGAGCATAAGATTTTGTAAGTATTGCTAAACTCTCACTTAATTTGAATTATCGAAGTGGGGCAGAGCTGGGGAGGCGAGGCCTGGTATTACTTTCGAGGGGGTTGGCGAAGTTTTGAGATACCTGTCATACTAAAATTATGCCCACCGAATCAATGCAAATGAAACCTGACGAGTCGGATGAAAACGCACCGCTTCAGGGACCCGAGAGGAGAGCGACTGGCCCGTTTGCCGATGTTGACGACGCGGAAAGCGCGCCAGACCAGACCATTGACATTAAAACGCTTCTCGAACAGTTGAACGCGCCACGCAGTCCTGATGAGGAGGTTCAAGTAGCTTCCGAGCGGGAGAATGTAGACAAACGGCTGGAACAAGTCGCGACGCTCAAAGAAAAAGAAAAGGAGAAGGATGAAAAACTTGGCGCTGTGCGGCAGGACTTGGGAGTACCGCACGAAAATGGGGAGACTTTGAAGGAGCTCGAAGAGGCCGAAAAGAGATTGAAAGAAGAACAGCGACAGCTCGAGCTCGCCGGAGAATACAATGACGTACTCGATTCATTTTCTGACCTGTCGACCGACGAGATACGGCATATTGCGGAAACGGGGAAGACGAAAAAGGGAGAGTCGATTCACAATAAATATGGAAAGGAAATCCATTCTGACGTCGCGAAAGAGCTTGCGCGTATGCATGGAAAAGGCGGGCGGCGCGTCACTTGGCGGGAAATTCAAGAACTCGGCAAAGTAGTTGACCGGATTCTTCACGATGTAGTATCGGCGGTGAAAGGCATGTTTAAAGGTTCAAAGGTGGAGAAAGGGGGAACCAACGCAAGATAGCCGCGGCTACAACACAGACAACGCTTAATAAAAGATTTACGATGTGAGATTTTTGTGCTATCTTGGAATACATGCCGAGGAAATTGATAAGGATTGCTTTACGCAATTTAATCGCGAATAAAATTATCAAAACATATGTCAGGTAAAAGCGACGAGGAAAAGCGAAAATTACAACACGATGAACAAAGACTTCGCGAATTGAAACATGAGGATGATTTGTTGAGGCAAAAGTTTGAGGCAAAAGAAGTGGAAGTGCATGACCGTGAGCACGCTGTAGAGAGCGATAAAAGAAAAGTCGAAGAAGCTGAACAAGGAGAAAAGCGCGTATCCGAACGGGGAAAGCGAGAGGAGAAAGAGCGTCAGGATACCGAAAAGCAAAATCCAGAAAAGAGAGAAGGTCTTAGCAACGTTTTTGAGAGATTATAAGCAAAGTATCGCACCCACTGAAGTTTCCGACTTTGGTGATAGCGGGCATTAGAAAGGTAATCTAAATAAGTTGAGGTTTCTGATAAATCTAAAAAGTTTATAAAGCTTAAAATAACAGAGATTGGGGATACGGTCTTCGCAGGAAAATAATCCGCGATTTCACTACGAGGGTGTATATTACAGTCCATGTGATTCCAGGAAGTAAGAAGGACTCTGTCACAGAAAAAGGTGGAGTCCTGTATGTTTCGGTTCGCGAGAAGGCAGAGCAGGGGTTCGCGAACCGGAGAACGCTCGAGATTCTTCGCGGGCGTTTTGGTACCGGCACAAAGCTTCGTATAATCAGTGGACATCACTCTCCGCACAAAATCATTTCAGTCGACTAGGGTAGGTGATAGTATATAGGTACTAGAGGTTACAATGTTTTTGAAATATGAATGAACAGCCTAAAATAATAAATCCCGAGCAAGGTGGTGAGCAGAAAGCTCAAGATGAAAGACCAACACCGGGACAAATGGACGCTGATGCTTTGCGAATTGGCGACGAGATAAAGATTTTATGGGATAAGGTGCCGGCTGATTTAAGAAATACGCCAGACTTTTTTGATATTGCGGAAGGATTTAAGGGTGACGCGAGAGCTTTTGCGAAAGCTAGGCTTAAAAGCTTGAAAGACCCGAACCCTAAGGGATGGGGTGAGTTCCATGCGCTAGAAGATATGCAAAGATTAAAAGAACAGATCGCAAATGAACTGGGAAGCGAAGAAGTTGAAGCGATTTTGAGACAAGCAGAAGAGCGAAAGAAAGCTGAGCAAAAGAAGGAAAGGCAAGAAGACGACCAGAAAAAACTTGAGCGGGTGAGGAATGCTCTTGGCGTCAAGCAAAAGACACCGGGAACTGAAGGTGACAACGATAAATATGGCATAAAAGGTTTTTTTGAATCGGGAAGTTTTCGAGAAAGCTACGCCAAACCTGCCATAGAATATGCCCACAGAGTTTCGGCGGCTGAAGCTGGAACGCCAATTAAAACGGGGGATACTGACAAAAAGCAGCTTGATTTTCTGCGCAGAGAGGCGGGAACCTTCAAAGAAGGGTTTTTCGGCGGCAAGGAAGAAGTGGCTAAGCAAGAAAGAGAGTTGCGTGATTTAAAAATGCCGGAACTATTAGAACTCTTCCGGAAAGATGAAAATGGAAAACTCTTAAAGAATGAGCCTTTAATAGAAAAATATAAATGGGCCGTAGCTTCAGCGCCGTTAGTTCCAGACGGAGTGAGAGATTTTCGCCAGACGAAACAATTTGAGGTTAGTTTCAGTTCTAGTGGCGGTGTTTTGTTTTCAACGGATAAGAAATTTGCGCACGAAAGATTTATTTACGATCTTCCAATCCTATCTTTAGCCCTTTTTGCAGAGAGTGAAGATGGGGACAAAGGATTTACAACTTTGCCGTACTTGATTGGCGGAAAGGATAAGAAAATTGTCGCCAAGGGCCTGCTGATTTTAAATGCTGAACAGCGTAAGAAGTTAAGGGAAGTTGTTACGGCTCGTTTAGGTTGATAAATATATGTTACTTAGCTCTAAACCACTTTCTTTATGAGACTAAACCTTAAAGCGACGAACATTTCTCTTAACGAGGATATTCGTTCCTATCTCGAGAAGCGTCTAGGAAACCTCGGCAAGCTTATTGACATGGATGACCCAACGGTACTAATAGATGTCGAGCTTGGCCGAAGCACCAAGCACCACCAAAGCGGCGATATCTTCTTTGCTGAGATTAACGTCTATCGGGGGAAGGAGACCTTTCGCGCCGTGTCCAATCGTTCCGACCTCAATAGCGCGATTGACGATATGCGGGATGAAATAGCCGGAGAACTCTCCGCGCGGAAAGGGAAGATGATATCGCTTTCC
>CAZOIN010000045.1:0-8926 GCA_964579985.1 uncultured Candidatus Saccharibacteria bacterium | reverse complement strand
TCGTGGATGTAATCGTCTCATCGACAACATGCTGAAGATGTTGGCATTATGAGGAAGGACAGAAAATGTCGGGGCGTAGTGTAACGGTAGCATTCATGCTTTGGGAGCATGCGGTCCGAGTTCAAATCTCGGCGCCCCGAAATTAAAAATTAATGAGTCGAGATTTGAACTCAAAGGGGGTCGGGGAAAAGAATTTTCCCGGCGGAGGAAAACAGTGAGTCTGCGAACGTTAGAAACCGAGGGCTTCTAAGACGCAGCGAAGCGAGCAGTGAACATTCTCGGCGCCCCGAAATTTTTTTAAAGGAAATATTCGGTGATGAAAAAATCTTTGCTTGAATGAAATCTTTTTTAAAGGAATGTGTGTTGGTGGTCTTGATGTTTGAGACGCGGCTTGCACTTTTGCGTCGACGACCGCGCATCATCGCTATCACGGGAAGCGTGGGAAAGACCTCCACTAAGGATGCCGTCTTCTGTGCACTCCAGCCCTTTTTTTCGGTGCGAAAGAGCGAAAAGAGCTACAACAGCGATTTTGGAGTGCCATTAACCATTTTGGGACTAACAAATGCGGTGAATGACCCCCTTTTGTGGTTCTGGAATATCGCGGTCGGAGCGACGCGGGTATTTTGGCCTGGAAAGCATCTAGACTGGCTGGTACTGGAGGTGGGAGCAGGGAAGCCTGGGGATATTAAGAAGTTTTCGGATATGCTTTCTCCCGATGCTACCGTCATCACTAGTTTCCCCGATGTTCCGGTACATGTCGAGTTCTTTGCTTCGCCCGAGGCGGTAATTGCTGAAAAGACCGAACTTGTCCGAGCATTAAAGGAGGGTGGGACACTTATCCTCGGGAGTGATGATGAGAAGGTTCGGGCGTTCCAGGGGAAGTTTCCAGATCTTAAGGTGGTGGAATATGGGAGTAATGCGGGGGCGGTGGTACGCGGAGGTGACTATACGATGCAACATGACGGCATCTCGTTTCAGGTTTCTGTTGGGAAGCAGTCATTCGCGGTGACACTACCTTGCGTGCTTGGGCGGCATTTGATGCAACCCGTACTTGCGGCATTCGCGGTCGCGTACTCGCTCGGGCTTGATTTGGCCCGTGTTGCCGAAGCATTTAAACACTTCGCTCCTCCTCCTGGCAGAATGCGCCTTATCCCCGGCAAAGAAGGCTCACTTATTATAGATGACTCCTACAACGCATCGCCGGTAGCTATGCACGAGGCGCTTCTCACTCTTGCGTCGCTTGAGGTGAGGGGCAGACCTACCTTGCCGGCAGGCAGGAAGATTGCCGTGCTTGGCGGAATGGCTGAACTCGGGGCGTTTAGTGCGGAAGAACACCGAAAAGCGGGGGAAGCCGCTTTGCGATCCTGCGGAAAACTTATAGTGGTGGGGGAACTGTGGAAGGCGCTGGGCGCTCATCCGCAAATTCAGTATGTTGCTACCAGTCGGGAGGCGGCCGAGGTGCTCGCGCGTGATATTCGGGCGGGGGATGTGGTTTTGGTAAAGGGTTCGCAGTCGACGCGCATGGAGCGGGTGGTTAAAGCGCTCATGCAGCAGCCGGAGCGGGCCACAGAGCTGCTCGTCCGTCAGGAAAAGGAGTGGCGGGATAAGTAATATTTGTTATAGTGCGCACTCACCATGGGAACAAAACAAAAAATTCGGGTTGGTATCATATTTGGCGGGAAATCGACGGAACACGAGGTGTCTTTACTGTCCGCGAAGAATGTTATTGCCGCCCTCGACAAAGAAAAATATGAATCGGTTCTGATCGGCATAGACAAAACAGGGCGCTGGCTCCGGAGTTTGGGTGCCGACTATCTTCTGAACAGCGAAAACCCCAAGCTTATCGCGCTCAACAAGAAGGTGTCGCAGGAAGTGGGGCTGATAACTGGGGAGAAAAGAGAGCTGTTAGTGATTGAAACTAACGAAAAACAACCTCTTGATGTCGTCTTTCCTGTTTTGCATGGCCCGCTCGGCGAGGACGGGACGGTACAAGGTCTTTTAAAGCTGATGGATATCCCGTTTGTCGGCCCGTCGGTGCTTGGGTCGGCGATTGGTATGGACAAAGATGTACAGAAACGGCTTTTGCGGGACGCGGGGATTCCCGTCGCGAAGTTTTTGACAGTGAGAGAGGGTGAGAAAGACACCGTAAGCTTCACGAGGGCGAAGAAAGCTCTCGGCCTGCCAATGTTTGTAAAGCCGGCCAATGCCGGTTCGTCGGTTGGGGTTAGCAAGGTGAAAACTGAAGCGGATTTTACGTCAGCCATCGAAAGTGCGTTCAAATACGACTGCAAGATTCTTATCGAACAGGGGATAGACGGAAGGGAGATCGAGTGTGCGGTGCTTGGGAATGAGAACCCGACTGCCTCCGTGCCGGGGGAGATAAAGCCGAACCACGAGTTTTATTCCTACGAAGCCAAATATATAGATGAGAACGGCGCGGCCTCTGAAATTCCCGCGGAATTGCCAAAAGGAATAGCAAAAAAAGTGCAAGACATCGCCATCGCCACGTTTAAGGTGCTCGAATGTGAGGGCATGAGCCGCGTTGACTGTTTTGTGACCAAAGCCGGCCGCGTGCTCGTGAATGAAATCAATACCATTCCCGGCTTCACCAAAATTAGCATGTACCCGAAACTTTGGGAGGCTTCCGGCATTGCCTACCCAAAACTCATTGATACGCTCATCACCCTTGCCCTCGCCCGTGCGAAGCGTGAAAAACATATCCAGACGAATTTCAAAATCTAAACCCAAATCTTGCCCATACAGTATCTCCCGACATCTTCCCAATTTGACCAATAAGCTCCACTTTATCCAAGTAAAGTGGAGCCTAAAGGAGGAATAAGTATGAATAAAACAACAGCAATTAAACAACTGAAAGAGTTAGAAAGACTGGGTGGGGTGAAGAAAATGCGGTTGGCGGCCGAGGGGTGGAGGAGCGAGTGGCAGACGCTCATCTCTATCTCTATGTCCGCGCGGACACGCGATGAGGTGACAGTTATTGTCGCGGAAAAATTATTCGCACGATACAAGACTCCGGCTGCGCTCGCGAAGGCAGAGCCTAAAGAGGTTGCTGCGATCATCAGGCCGGTGAATTTTTTTCAAAATAAAACTAAGTATGTCATAACTTGCGCAAGTGTGCTCGCGGAAAAGTATGCGGGCAAACCACCGCATGTACTCGCTAAACTCATCGAACTTCCTGGTGTGGGCCGCAAAACCGCGAACGTCTTTCTTTCCGAGTACGGAACCCCGGCGATCGGTGTGGATACACACGTCTCCTCTATTTCACAGAGGCTCGGCTGGACTGCACGGAGGAGTCCGGACAAGATCGAGCAAGACCTCAAAAAACTCTTTCCCGAAAACTACTGGAACCGCGTAAACCGCGCCTGCGTTCGTTTCGGCAAGACGTATATGAGCCGAACAAAGAAAGATGAATTGCTAAAGAAAATCAAGGTACTCTAGGGTGGCGCCGTTCGTACAGTTCCCTTGTCTTTAAATCGGCGCGCTATATACTTGATACATTATTCGCTCTCTCATTACTTATGTTTTACGGAGGATTGTCGTTATTTTGGGTGGCAGTGTTCGCAATAGCGATCATCTATCTTAACAACAAGATAAATCGTGTCTCTGCACGTTTAGACAAAACGGCGGGTAAGGATAAAGAGCCGGCACGAGTGCCCGATCTTGCGGAGCCGCCTTCACTCGCGCAGATGGCCTCTTCGTTTGCCGCTCCCGCCGCTCCCGCGGAATACAAGATGCCTTCGAGTCAGGGTGCCGCATCGTCCGACCACAGAATAAATACGGAAGAAAAGGGCGGCCAGTGGCTCGGCAAGATTGGTATCCTAGCGATTATACTCGGCGTTTCGTTCTTCCTGCGGTGGGCTTTTGTCAATGATTATATCGGCGAGACGGGTCGTGTGATCATCGGCATCATCGGCGGTATCGCTTTTGTCGCGGTGGGACAGTTTTTGCGGAAAAAGTATCTGGTATATTCCGATATCGTCTCGGGTGGCGGCATCGCGATACTCTACCTCACCATCTTCGCCGCCTTCGCGTATTACCACATTATTCAGAGTAGTGCCGTGGCATTTTCTCTGATGTTTCTCATAACGGCGCTCTCGGTGACTTTGAGCGTCCTCGGCGGCACGCAGCAACTTGCCGTACTCGGCATCGCCGGTGGTTTTCTTACGCCACTTCTCATCTCTGTTCCCGGAAACAATTTCGGAGAGCTTATGGGTTACCTCGTCATTCTTGATCTCGGCATTTTGGGTGTGGCCATTTTCAAAAAGTGGACCCGGCTCAATCTGCTGGGATTCATCGGGACGGTGATCTGGTCAGGGATTTGGTTTGGACGCTTCTATACCCACGCACAACTTTCTCAGGTCTTTCTTGTTCTTACGATTTTCTTCATTATCTATCTTATCGCCGGCATCGTGCACAACGTGTTGTGGAAAAAAGAATCCAAAGGTGAGGACTTCTTTCTTATCACATTCAATGCTGCCTTCTACGCGCTTGCGTCGTATGTCATTCTCAATCCAGAATATCACGCCGTGATGGGCTTTTTCATGTTCTTCTTGGCAGTGTTCTATTTCCTTATGGCGTTCATTGCCTTTCGCATGAATCCCGAGGACAAAACGCTGAATCTCTATCTTCCCGGTATCGCTATTGTGTTTCTCACGCTCGCCATGCCCATCCAGTTCTCGGGGAAATGGATTACGCTCGCATGGCTCGCCGAAGCGGCACTGCTTACTGCTGCGGGAAGCGTCGTGCGTAGGCATAGCATGAACCTATTTGGTATCGGCGTGTTCGCCGTAGGTCTCGTCCGATTTTTCGCCTTCGATGTGAATGTGCGGGACATCCTCGCGTATACGCCGATCTTCAATTCACGTTTCTTTTTGGCGGCAGCCGCGATTGCCGTCGCGTACTACATGGGATATACGTTCGCGCAGCACTTGGGGAACGGTGATGACAAGGGACGCAAGGAGGGAGCGGTGGCTTTGTTCATTGTCGCTAATCTACTCTCACTCTTCATCGTAACCATTGAGATTAATACACATTACCAACGCTCGCTTTTCACGATGCAAAACCGACTGGGCGAGCTGCGCAACGAGTTCTATAAGAACGGGGGCCCGGAACTTTCCGAGCGTGGTCAGGCAGAGTTTCGTGCACAGGAAAATGCGTCGAATTTTGAACAACGCTCGATCCAGAATCGTCGCAACACCGTTGTTTCTATTATGTGGGCGCTTTACGCGACCGTACTTACCGCAATCGGGTTTGGTGCGAAGCGCCGGCTCCTCCGCCTCTTTGGTCTTATCCTTTTCTTTGTGACCGCTCTTAAGGTGCTCATTGATGTGTGGGCATTGGGAGAAGTGTATCGCATCATCTCATCCATCAGTTTTGGCGTCATCGCGCTCCTCGTCTCGTTTGCGTACGCCAAATGGAAGCATCGATTACACGAAGTCCTCTAGAATCTCTCCACACCCTATGAAACGATTTTTCCTTCTTTTACTTGTTGTCATGCCATTCTTTGCGGCTGCCGACTTTTCCGTTGCGAAGTGGCAGTATGAGCGTCCCATCGTCCTGCCTTCGCAGAGTGAGCAAGGCTACGTTCGATTGAAGCTCGATCGCGCCGTTGCCACGGGGAGCTCGCAGTTTAAAGACATACGTGTCATTGAGGGAGAAAATAGGGAAGTACCATATCAATTTTCCATCGAGACCGCTGAAGTTCGGACACAGTACCGTACCTCACGGGTACTTGATACGGTCGTTGATAGTGTCGGTCGGCTGGAGTTCATTCTCGATCTTGGAGAAAATGGGACGTTGCACAATAAACTTCATATCGAGACCGGCTCCCCGAATTATAAGCGGCAAGTAAGCGTCTTTGCCGCCTCATCTCTTTTGCCGCACAACTCGTCCGGTTGGAACCTTCTTACCGACAAAGGGTATATCTTCAAATTCACCGATCCGGTCACCAAGTTCAGTACCGCTTCGGGTGAAGTCATCTACGCGCAAAACAGCTCGCGGTATCTTCGCGTGGTAATCGAGAACGGCCCCGAAGGCGTCGTTTCACTTCTTAGGGGAAGTGTCTATCGCTATGAGATTAGTTCCGCTAAAGAAGAGATCGAAGTTCTCCCAGCCGATATCTTGGATCGGACAAACGAGCAGACCACTGAAGTAGTTGTTGATCTTGGCTCGGCGGGTATTCCTACACACAAAATCACACTTTTCGTAAATGATCGCGGTAACTTCAGTCGAAGCGTGTATCTTTTCGGAAGTCTAGACGGACAATCGTGGTCGCGCGTGGGGCAGGGGTATCTTTCACAGATCGAAACAGCGAAATGGAGCGGGGGGAATCTCTCAATCGACTATCCGGAATCGACGTACCGATTTTACAAAGTGAGTATTCAAAATTTTGATGACGCTCCGCTCCATGTCGCTAATCGCGTCGAGGTGACACACATCCTTCGTACTATTGTGTTCGAAGCACAGCCGGGGAGCGCCTATCGTCTGTACTACGGTAATCCGGTGGCCTACGCCCCAAAGTATGATCTCGCTCGATATTTTGAATACCTTGAGACGACCGCGTTACCCGAAGCACGTCTTGGAGCAGAGCGTGAAAATGTGGACTACCTAGCGCCGACTCCCCCGGTTGTGCCGTTTACCGAGCGCAACAAAGTCCCGCTCAATGTTACGCTTGCTTTGCTCGTGTTGCTTGCCGTTGCGCTCATCGGTTGGTATATCTGGAAGCACGTGCGTCCACATGAATCGGTAACGTCTCCCGCCGCAGAACGCACTTCGGTTTCTTCGGTGCCTACCGACACGGACCAATCGCCGAAGGCATAGTTATAGAAAGGCCCTCCATGAAACTTTTAGCTAAACACATCAAGGAGTTTCAGAATACAATTCAAAATCATTATCGAAGGCGCAAACGAAATTTTCCGTGGCGGAGTACGAGCAATCCGTACGCAATCCTCGTTTCTGAGGTAATGCTTCAACAGACACAGGCCAATCGCGTCACGCCTTTTTTCGGCGCATTTCTCAAGAAATTCCCTACGCCGCAGAAGCTCGCACAAGCACCGGTCGGCGACGTGCTCAAAGCCTGGCAGGGGCTTGGCTACAATCGTCGCGCGCTCAAGCTGAAACGTGCAGCGGAGATGATCATGAAAGTCTATGGAGGCACTATTCCTCAGGATGCTGAAAAGATTGACGCACTTCCAGGAGTAGGGTCCTACACGGCCGGTGCTATCGCGGCGTTTGCGTTCGGTATTCCGTCGGCATTCATCGAGACAAACATTCGCACAGTATATCTCCATTTCTTTTTCAAAGGAAAGACGAAGGTTCACGACGATGAACTCCTTTCGGTGATAGCAGAGACGCTTCTCAAGAAAAGAGTACGCGAGTGGTACAACGCGCTTATGGACTACGGAGCCATGCTGAAAGAAACTGTTGGTAACCCAAATATACACAGCTCCGGATATTCCAAGCAATCAAAGTTCAAAGGATCACGAAGGGAGCTTCGCGGGGCGATACTTCGGCACGCGTCTTTGAAAGGTACAGTGACTCCATCGGATGTCACCTCACCACAATCGGAATTTTCCGCAGTAGAGATTATTTACGAACTAGTTTCTGAAGGATTTCTTCAAAAGAAAGGAGCCGTCTTTTTTCTTGCCTAGCCGAATATGAAACGCTTCACTCGAACCGTTGAAAACTTTACCTGCGAACAATGCGATGCACATGTAACCGGAAGCGGCTATACCAATCATTGCCCGAAGTGCTTATGGAGCAAACATGTCGATAAAAATCCAGGTGATCGCACTTCCCTGTGTAGGGGAAGCATGGAGCCGATGCGTGTGTCGGTTTCGTCAGGAACGTATAGGATTCTGCATCGATGCAGGCTATGCGGTTTCATTCGAGCGCAAGACGCCGCGAAAGCAGACAACATGGAACGGTTGATTGAGCTTTCTAAGGACCCGTTCAAAGAACCGTAAAGAAATCCGGTTAGCGTTTCGTCATCTCATCTTGGAATATTTTTTTAAGTTCCGGAGCGACGTTTTCGGCAAAGCTTTGCGCACTTAGCTTGATATCTCCCGAAAGGAGCGAGCGTATACTCTCGCCGGTTTGCTTACGGAAGCTCGAATCGATGTGGGTCATCGTGAGTGCATCAAGGTCCCGTTCCCCGGTTGTTTTCCCGGTTGATGAAGTAACGATGAGGCCGATAAGATTGCCTTCCCGATTTACCACCGGGCCACCCGAAGAGCCCTGTTGAGCGACCACCGATCCGCCGACGCTAAAAATATCGGCAGTACTTTCTCCGAAACTATAGATAATGCCGGTCATGACAATTGAAGAACTGGGGTACAGGTCCTTTTGGATAGCGATGCTGCTTAAAAATCCTGCCGGATACGCGGCAATAAGTACTTCTGTCGGCTCTCTAAGAAAACTTGCACTTATTTCCATCGGGACATAGGGGAACACGTCCGGCAGAGGCATCGCATCACTGGTCGTGCCTTGTATAAGGAGCAGAGCGAAGTCATTTTCTCCCGTGCCTGTCGGTTCGGCAACGGCTACTTTTGAGGCATTATCGTGCACCCATGCCGAGGGAATAAAGAGAAGCGTTGCCTTGTAGCTGTTATGGGCCGGTTCGCCAGTGCGAACGACACAGTGGAGGCTCCCCGGAGTGGGGAAATCCTGGAGCAGGAAATACTGGCCAAGATGCGCATTAGTGAGAATGACACCACGCGGGTCGATAATGACACCGCTGCCCGAGACCAGATTGAAAGAGCCACTGCGATTGCTGGTACAGAGAATGTTCACCAGTGCTAAACGCGTCTTTTGGTTAATCTCGTCGAACGAAAATGTCGGAGCGGCGGCGCGGGGAGCGACGGGCGTGGTGGTCGGAGGAGACGATACCGCATTCGTTTGGAAAGAGAGC